>DATKUQ010000024.1:0-10420 GCA_035530495.1 Burkholderiales bacterium | reverse complement strand
ATAGCGCAGATCGGGTTTGTCGCGCGTCGAGCCCAGCGCAGACGAGGGCGTGTCCGCCACCATCTCGATGTTGTGGCTGGTTTCCTGGGTGAGGTCGAGGAACTCCTCCCCGACAATTCCGGATACCCCGTGATAAGCGCCGTACACCAGCTCGACATTGCGGAATTTGCGTGCCTCCAGGACCACGCCCGCCATAGACTGATTGATGACGGCGGTCGGCCCGCCCCCCTGAGCGACTAGGACTTTCCCGTACGGCATAATCTGGCAGTTCCCTTTGTTTACTTTGTTTGTTCAGATCGCATTGATGGCCGGCGACACGCAGGGCTTGGCTTTCGTGCTTGCGCGCAGGAAAGCGCCCACCTCCAACCGCACCCACAGGCCGGTGCCTATTATATTCGCCATCGTGCACACGCGTCTTGCGTGAATCCCGGCGCATTCGCACTTGCCGAACGGCTGCGGTGATGAATTAGAACGGGAACAAAGGCAGGGGAAATAGCCGGAATGCGAAATTTAGGCCAGGCAGCCCCTGTTCCTGGATAGGGGCTGCCTGTTACAATTCGACGTTTTTTAAAAACCGGCGGTCCGACTGTTGCGGCCGGCCTTTTTCGGGGAGAAGCATTATGAATGCAGGACTCTGGTTCGCGCTTGCGTGCGGCGTGTTTGCGCTGCTCTACGGCGGCTGGTCGATCAAATGGATACTCGCGCAGCCCACCGGGAACGAGCGCATGCGCGAAATCGCCGCAGCAATTCAGGAAGGCGCTTCCGCTTACCTTAAGAAGCAATACACCGCCATCGCCGCCGTCGGCGTGGTGCTTGCCGTGTTGATTTGGGTCTTTCTGGGGGCGGCGACGGCAGCTGCATTCGTCATCGGCGCAGTGCTCTCGGGAGCGACCGGCTTCATCGGCATGAACGTATCGGTACGCGCCAATGTGCGCACCGCCGAGGCGGCGCGCACCGGCCTGAATGAAGCGCTCACCGTGGCCTTCCGCGGCGGCGCCATCACCGGCCTGCTCGTGGTCGGCCTCGGCCTGCTCGGCATGACCGGCTATTACGTGGTGCTTACCGCGAACGCTGCCGGCAGCGGACACGCGCTGAGCGAGGTGATCAAACCGTTGATCGGCTTCGGCTTCGGCGGATCGCTGATCTCCATCTTTGCGCGTCTTGGCGGCGGCATATTCACCAAGGGCGCCGACGTCGGCGCCGACCTGGTGGGCAAGGTCGAGGCCGGCATCCCCGAGGACGATCCGCGCAACCCGGCGGTGATCGCCGACAACGTCGGCGATAACGTCGGCGACTGCGCCGGCATGGCGGCCGACCTGTTCGAAACCTACGCCGTAACCCTCATCGCCACCATGCTGCTGGGCGCGCTGACGATCAAGACCACTTCCGCCAACGCCGTGATCTATCCGCTGGTCCTCGGCGGTTTCTCCATCATCGCCTCGGTGATCGGCTGCATGTTCGTGAAAGTCACCCCGGGCAAGAAAATCATGGCCGCCCTGTACAGGGGCCTGATCGTCGCCGGCGTGCTGGCGCTGATTGCCTTCTATCCGCTCACCGACTGGATGATGGGCGACATCGTCAAGACCGCGACCTTCGACATCGGCGGCGTCGCGAGACACATCACCGTTCTGCACCTGTACGGCGCGGCGGTGGTCGGCCTGGTGCTGACCGCGCTGATGGTAATCATCACGGAGTACTATACCGCCACCGAATTCTCCCCGGTGCGGCACATCGCGCAAGCCTCGACCACCGGCCACGGCACCAACATCATCGCCGGTCTGGGCGTCTCCATGCGCGCCACCGCGCTGCCGGTGCTCTCCGTGTGCGCTGCGATCTATCTCGCCTATTACTGGGCCGGGCTGTACGGCATCGCCATCGCCGCGACTTCGATGCTCTCGATGACCGGCATCATCGTCGCCCTGGACGCCTACGGCCCGATCACCGACAACGCCGGCGGCATCGCCGAGATGAGCCATTTGCCCGATTCGGTGCGCGCCATCACCGATCCGCTCGATGCGGTGGGCAACACCACCAAGGCGGTGACCAAAGGCTACGCCATCGGTTCGGCCGGCCTCGCCTCGCTGGTGCTGTTTGCCGACTACACCCATGCACTGGCGCAATCGGGCAAGGTGGTCAGCTTCGATTTGTCCAACCACATGGTGATCATCGGCCTGTTTATCGGCGGTCTCGTTCCCTATCTTTTCGGCGCCATGGCGATGGAGGCGGTGGGCCGCGCCGCCGGTTCGGTGGTGGTCGAAGTACGGCGCCAGTTCAAGGAAATCCCGGGCATCATGGAAGGCACGGGCAAGCCCGATTACTCCAAGGCGGTGGGCATGCTCACCGTGGCAGCGATCAAGGAAATGATGGTGCCCTCGCTGTTGCCGGTGCTGGTGCCCATCGTCGTCGGCGTCGTGCTCGGACCGCAGGCCCTGGGCGGCGTGCTCATGGGCTCCATCGTCACCGGCCTGTTTGTGGCGATCTCCATGACCACCGGCGGTGGCGCCTGGGACAATGCCAAGAAATATATCGAGGACGGCAACTTCGGCGGCAAAGGATCGGAGACGCACAAGGCCGCCGTAACCGGCGACACCGTGGGCGATCCCTACAAGGACACGGCGGGACCGGCAATCAACCCGCTGATCAAAATCATCAACATCGTCGCGCTGTTGGTCGTACCGCTGCTGTAATTGCCGCAATGATGTTCGCCAAAAGGGCAGCCGCCAGGCTGCCCTTTTTTCTTTGCTGCGCATGCACCCTGGCGTGCCTGCTCGCAGTGCCGGCCATGGCTGGCGTCGGCGCACGACCCGCGCCCGAACCGGCGTCCGGCTTCAGGCACACGCAGGCGGTCCACGGCAAGCACTTTCTGGTCGCGGCCGCGAACCCCCTCGCAGTCGAAGCGGGCTACGCCGTGCTGCGGCGCGGCGGCACGGCGGTCGACGCGGCCGTCGCAGTGCAGATGGTGCTCAATCTGGTCGAGCCGCAGTCCTCGGGCATAGGCGGCGGCGCATTCATCCTGCATTACTCCGCCGCCGAGAAAAAACTGATCGCCTACGACGGGCGCGAAACCGCGCCGGCTGCAGCTCGCGCGGACCGCTTCATCGGCGCCGACGGCCAGCCGCTCAAATTTCTGGATGCGGAAGTGGGTGGAAAGTCGGTCGGCACGCCGGGGACGCTGCGCGCGCTCGAACTTGCGCATGCCCGCTACGGCAAACTGCCCTGGGCGGACTTGTTCCAGCCCGCCATCCGGCTCGCGACCGATGGTTTTGCGCTATCGCCGCGGCTGCATAAGCTGCTCACCTTGGTGCGCCTGCCGGGACGCAACCAGGCGATGCGACGCATGTACTATCAGGCCGACGACACGCCCAAGCCGATAGGCACGCTGCTGAAGAACCCCGCGCTTGCCGCCACGCTGCGAACCATTGCGGCGCACGGCGCGGACGCCTTGTACCAGGGCAAGATCGCGCACGACATCGTGCGCACGGTAAGCAATGCGCCCAATCCGGGCGACCTGAGCGAAGCGGACCTCGCGCACTACCGCGCAAAAGCGCGCGCGCCCGTGTGCGCGCCCTACCGCCAATGGAAGGTGTGCGGCATGCCGCCGCCCAGTTCTGGCGGCGTCACCGTGCTGCAGGTGCTGGGCATGCTGCAAGATGTCGCGCCGCAGAGCGTCCCAAGGGACCCGGTCCGCGCCGCGCATCTGATCGTTGAGGCCGAGCGGCTCGCCTTTGCCGATCGCGAGCGCTACCTCGCCGATGCCGATTTCGTGCCGGTGCCCGTGGCAGGGCTGCTGGATTCCGCGTACCTTGCACAGCGCGCCGCCCTCATCCGGCCGGACCATGCGCTGGTTCATGCCCTCCCCGGCAAGCCGCCGGGAGCGCCGGCGGCCGAACTCGCCGACGACGCCTCGCCGGAACTGCCTTGCACCAGCCATCTGTCCATCGTCGATGCCGAGGGCAATGCGGTTAGCATGACCACTTCCATCGAGTTCGCCTTCGGCAGCCAGCAAATGGTGGACGGCTTCCTGCTGAATAACGAGCTCACCGATTTCTCCTTCGTCGCGGAACAAGACGGCAAGCTGGTGGCCAACCGCATCGAGCCAGGCAAGCGCCCGCGCAGCTCGATGGCGCCGACTATGGTATTCGACAGGAACGGCGCCCTGGTGCTGATGCTGGGCTCGGCCGGCGGCAGCGCCATCATCAATCACGTAGTCAAGACCCTGGTCGCCGCGCTCGACTGGCACTTGGGGGTTCAGCAGGCGATCGACTTTCCCAACTTCGGCAATCGCAACGGCCCTACCGAGCTCGAACGCGGAACGGCCGCGGCCGCATGGGCCCAGCCGCTGCGTGCACTGGGCCACCGTGTGCGCATCATCGACATGACCAGCGGCGTGCAAGCGATCGAGCGCACGCGCGGCGGCTGGAGCGGCGGCGCCGATCCGCGGCGCGAGGGTGTGGCCGAAGGCGACTAGACCAACATTGGCCGAAACCTGCCGCAAAACGGATTTGCAAGCGTTTAGACGTCGAGCAAGGACTGCCCTTTGAGATAGCGCAACACCTGCACCAGCAGATCGGGAGCGAAGCAGTCGAAAGTTCTCGGCTCGTCCATCGCGCGCAGCCAGGTGAGCTGGCGTTTGGCGAACTGGCGCGTGGCGTAGATGCCACGCTCGCGCAGCGCGGCGCGATCATACGCGCCTTCGAGATGCTCCCATGCCTGGCGGTAGCCGACGCAGCGCATCGAAGGCAGTCCCGCGTGCAGTGCGTATTTGCTTCGGAGGGCCGCGAGTTCCTCGACCAGACCAGCGGCCAGCATGGCTTCGAAGCGCGCCTCGATCCTCCGATGCAACAGCGCGCGTTCTGCCGGAACCAGCGCCAGCGGCACAAAACGAAACTGCACTTGAGCCGCCACGCGTGCGCCCTGCAGCGCCGACAGCGCCTTGCCGGTGACGCGAAAAACCTCGAGCGCGCGCTGGATGCGTTGTGTATCGCCGGGATTCAGCCGGGCGGCGGTCGCCGCGTCGATGCGCGTCAGTTCGGCATGCAAAGCGGCCCAGCCCTTTTCCCGCGCCTCGGCTTCGATCGCGGCGCGCACCGCGACGTCGGCCTGCGGCAGCTCGGACAGGCCCTCGCGCAGGGCCTTGAAATAAAGCATGGTGCCGCCTGCGAGCAGCGGCACGCGGCCGCGGCCGCTTATCTCGCGCATCAGCCGCGTCGCGTCGGCGCGAAACTGCGCGGCCGAATAGCTGCTGTCGGGATCGATGACATCGATCAGGTGATGCGGCACCGCGGCGCGCTCCGCGGCGGTAGGCTTGGCCGTGCCCAAGTCCATGTCGCGGTACACCTGCGCCGAATCCACGCTGATGATTTCCACCGGAAAATGCAGCCAGATCTCGAGCGCGAGTGCGCTCTTGCCGCTGGCGGTAGGCCCCATCAGCAAAATCGCCGGAGGCAAGGCATCGGCCGCGCCCAGGCTCACTCCAGCAAATCGCGATTCAATGCGCGAACCCCCGGTTCACTCGGTCACGCCGCGCAGACGCCGCGCCTGATAGGCCTGCAAGTGGCAATACGCGGCGGCGAGCAGGCGCGTATCGGCGCCGGCGGCGCGCGCACGCCGCAGCATATCGCCGACGACGTGATCGGCCTCGACGCGCCCGCCCGCCTCGATGTCGCGCAGCATCGATGCGGTGAAGGCCGAACCGCGCGCGAACAGCATGCCCTCGGTCCGCTGCAGCGATTCGGGGCGCGGCGCATGGCCCGCAGCGGCAGCCGCTGCAACGCAGGTCGAGAGCATTTCGCGCATCAGCGCTTCGCCGTCATCGGCGGCAAGAATCTCGCCTACGCTGGCGCGCATCAAGCAGGTCATCGCGGCCAGACTCGCCAGCAGCACGAACTTCTCCCACATGTCCTGCTCGATGTCCGCGCTGACCTTGCACTCCACGGCGACGCGCGCGTAGGCCTGTGCCAACTCCTGCAGCAGCGCAGCGGCGTGCGCATGGTTGCCCGAACGCGGGCCGCAGGTAATGCCATGGAACTCGCCCAGATGGCGAATGCTGCCGTCGGTATCCAAAGTGGAGGCGATGTAGCAGGTGCCGCCGAGCACGCGCGCGCCGCCGAATGTCTGCTCCAGTCGGGGGAGCTGCGCCATGCCGTTCAACAGCGGCAGGACCAGGGTGTTCGGGCCCAGGGCGCCGCCGATCGCGGCAATCGAATCGTCCAGGTCGTAGGCCTTGCACGACAGCATCACCAGATCGTAGTCCGGGCGCACTGCCTCCTGCAGCACCGTGCGCACGGGAATGCGCGCGTCGCCCAGTGGGCTCCTGATCACCAGTCCGGCCTCGGCCAGCTTTTGCGCGCGTGCTGGCCGCACCAGAAACGTCACATCGGCTCCGGCCTGCACCAGCCGGCCGCCGAAATAGCCGCCGACCGCGCCGGCGCCGAGTATCAGTACTTTCATGCGGTATCCCCGTGGTTCGTGGTTCGTGGTTCGTGGTTCGTGGTTCGTGGTTCGTGGTTCGTGGTTCGTGGTTCGTGGCTCGTGGTTCGTGGCTCGTGGCTCGTGGTTCGCGGTTGGGGCGACAATCCACGAACCACGGTTCACGGACCACGGTTTCTTTTATCGTCCGCGCAAGAACAGTTTGTCCAGGTCGGCCAGGCTCATCTGGTACCAGGTCGGCCGGCCGTGATTGCACTGGCCGGAGCGTTCGGTCACTTCCATTTCGCGCAGCAAGGCATTCATTTCGGTGACGGTGAGCGGTCTATGGGCGCGCACCGCGCCATGGCAGGCCATGGTCGAGAGCAGTTCGTGCTGGTGCTCGGTGAGCACACGGCTGCCGCCGAACTCGCGCATATCCCGCAGCAGCGCGCGCGCCAGTTCGGCGACGTCGGCCGATACCAGCATGGACGGCACTGCGCGCACCGCGATCGCGGTCGGCGACAGCGGCGCCATATCGAAACCGAGTTGCTGCAACACGCCGGCGTGCTCGTCCACGGTCGCCACCTCCAGCCGATCCGCGTTGAAGCTCACCGCGATGAGCAGCTTCTGTGTGCTCATGCCCCGCGCATCCAGCGCAGTCTTGAGTTTTTCGTACAGGATGCGTTCGTGCGCCGCGTGCATGTCCACCAGCACCAGACCCTGCCGGTTCTGCGCCAGGATGTAAATGCCGTGCAATTGCGCGAGGGCGTAGCCGAGGGGCGCGTCGCTTTCTGCCGCGACCGGGGCTGATGCAGCGATGGTCTCGTATGCGCTGCGCGCTGCCCCGCCGGAAGGCGCAGCGGCCGGCGGCACGGAAAACATGGCCTGATAAGCGGCCGCCGGCTGCGCCACACCCAGGCTGGACTGATACGGTACGCGCTGGAAATTCATGCCGCCGGCCGCGGGTACGGGCTGAGCCGCGGTGGCGCCCGTCTGCGCGGCGCTGCCCGAGAGCACCTTGCTCACCGCGTGGAACACGAACTGGTGAACGGCGCGCGCATCGCGAAAGCGCACCTCGGTCTTGGCCGGGTGTACGTTCACGTCCACGCCCAAAGGATCGAGTTCGAGGAACAGCACGTAAGCTGCATGGCGGTCGCCGTGTAGCATGTCCCTGTAGGCCTGGCGCAGCGCATGCGCGAGCAGTTTGTCGCGCACGAAACGGCCGTTGACGAACGCGAACTGGGCGTCACGCGAACTGCGCGAGAACGCGGGCGATCCGGCCAGGCCGGACAGCCGCAGGCCTGAGGAATGCTCGTCGAGCGCGCGCGCCGCGGCGGCGAATTCCTCGCCCGCTACCGCCGCGATACGCCGCGCGGCGTCCCCCGCCTGCAGATGCGAGATCACCCGTCCGTTGTGCCGCAGGCTGAAGGCGACATCCGGCCGTGACAGCGCGATGCGCTGGTACACGTCCTCGCAATGGCCAAATTCGGTGGCCTCGGTGCGCAGGAACTTGCGCCGCGCCGGGGTATTGAAATACAGGTCGTTCACTTCGACGCTGGTGCCGCCCGGATGCGCGGCCGGCTGCACTGCACCCGGCTCCCCGCCCTCGGCAACCAGGCTCCACGCATGCGGCGCGCGGCCGCTGCGTGCGGTGAGCGCGACGCGCGCGACCGAGGCGATCGAGGCCAGGGCTTCGCCGCGAAAGCCGAGCGAGCGCACCTGTTCCAGTTCTTCCAGGCTCGCAATCTTGCTGGTGGCGTGGCGCGCGAATGCCAGTGGCAGGTCCTCGGCTTCCATGCCGCCGCCGTTGTCTGTGACCTTGAGTTGCTTGATGCCCCCCTGCATCAGGCTGATGCTGATTTCGCTGGCGCCGGCATCGAGGCTGTTTTCCAGCAGTTCTTTCAGCACCGAAGCGGGCCGTTCCACCACTTCGCCGGCGGCGATCTGGCTGATCAGGGTATCGGGAAGCAGTCGAATCGCAGCCATGGCGGAATTTTTTTCGGGTGTTCAAGTATACCGGGAATGGTCCCACCTTGCGGTAAGATGGCGCCCTGATGGAACTGCTGCCATTTTTCTGGGACCTCCTGGTCCACCTCGACAAGCACCTCGCGGACCTGCTGCAACAGTATGGCGTCTGGGTCTATCTGCTGCTGTTCCTGATCGTGTTCTGCGAGACCGGGCTGGTGGTAACACCGTTCCTGCCTGGAGATTCCCTGCTGTTCGTAGCCGGCACGCTGTGGGCGGCGGCCGGCCTGAACGTGCATGCGCTCGCCGCATCGCTCATCGCCGCCGCGGTCCTGGGGAACACCACCAATTACTGGATCGGCCGCTACCTCGGCCCGAAAGTCTTCCACTGGGAAGATTCGCGCTGGTTCAACCGCAAAGCGCTGCAGCGCACGCACGCGTTTTATGAGCGCCACGGCGGTAAGACCATCGTCATCACCCGTTTCGTGCCCATCATCCGCACGTTCGCGCCTTTCGTCGCCGGCGTCGGCAACATGAGTCACGCGCGTTTCCAGTTGTTCAACATTGCCGGGGGCACGCTCTGGGTCGCGGCGCTGCTTTACTCGGGTTTCTTCTTCGGCAATATCGGGTTCATCAGAAACAACCTGACGCTGGTGATCTTCGCCATTATCGGCCTGTCTTTGGCGCCGATCGCGATCGAGTATGCCAGGCACCGGCTGCGCCGGGCCTGAGACCTCGGTTCATTTTTCGATCGATGCGATGGTGGATCTGCTCAAGGGTGGATTTTTGGTGAAGTAGAGCTTGATGCCGTCGAAAATGGCCCGCGCCGTCTTCTCCTGATAAGCCTGATTCTTGAGCTCGCGTTCCTCTCTGGGATTGCTGATAAAAGCGGTTTCCACCAGGATCGAGGGGATGTCGGGCGCCTTCAGCACGGCGAAATTGGCCTGCTCGACCCGACCCCCGTGGTGCAAATGGTTGAAATCGCCCAGTTCGGACAGTACCGCCCTGCCCAGTTTCAGGCTGTCGTTGATCTGCGCCGTCAGGCTCAGGTCGGCGAGCGTCATCGCGAGATAGTGGTCTTTCGCGCCGAGGTCGACTCCGCCTATCAGGTCGGCACTGTTTTCGCTCCTGGCCAGCAATCTCGCCGCCGTACTGGTGGCGCCGCGCTCTGACAGGGCGTATACCGAGGAACCGCGCGCATGCCTTCCGACGGACCCAACGGAGGCGTCGGCGTGTATCGACACGAACAGGTCGGCGTGCACCCTGCGCGCTTTCTGCACGCGCACCGCCAAGGGCACGTAATAGTCGCCATTGCGCGTGAGCACCGCGCGCATATTGGGCTGGGCGTCGATGATGGCCTTGAGCTTGCGCGCAATGGCGAGGGTGACGTTCTTTTCGTAGGTGCCCGCCTTGCCCCTGGCACCCGGGTCCTCGCCGCCGTGTCCCGGGTCGACGACGATGGTCAACAGGCGCGCAACCACCGGCGTGGCTTTGACGGCTTGTCCCTGTCCGCGCTCGGGCCCGGCAGATTCAACTCCTGTGCGCTCCTGCGCGTCGGCTGGCTGCGTTCCCGACGCGCCAGCCGCCGCCTGGGATTCGGGCTTCTGCAACAGCGCCATAAGCGGATCGACCGGCACCAGCGGATAGAGATCGAGCACCAGCCGATAGCGATATTCGCCCACAGGGTCGAGCGTGAAAATCTGCGGCCGGACTTCGGCCTTGAGGTCGAGCACCACGCGCACCACACGCGGCTTGTAGCGGCCGGCGCGCATTTGTGTGATATAGGGATCGTCAGGCAGTATCTTATTGGCGATCTGCCGCTGTACGCTGGCAAAGTCCACGTCTTCCAGGTCGAGCACCAGGCGATCCGGGTGCTTCACCAGCAGCAATTCATGCCGGATTGGCTGGTCGGACTCGATGGTTATGCGGGTGTAATCCTGTGCCGGCCAGACGCGTACTGCGCGGATGCGCTCTGCCGCGCCGGCGCTGCCCGCGGCGGTCGCGATTACAAGCAGACCGAGAAACCACTTCAGAATTGCCGAAATGG
>DATKUQ010000023.1:0-12184 GCA_035530495.1 Burkholderiales bacterium | reverse complement strand
GACGCCGGAAACCGAACCCGATTCAGCGGTGGCCGATTTTCTCAAGGGCACGCTGAAACTGGGGCAGAGCGAGTGTCATGAGGGACATGGCGAGCATCGTGTCGGCGAGCATGTCTGCTGCCATTGAGTGGCGCGCCGCTGCCGGACATTCGCCGGAAAAGCAGCACCTGGAGGCCGCCGGGGTCGGCGATCGTCCGACCGCCGGAATCCGCCGCTCACAAGCAGACGGATGCCGTCACGATTTTTCGCTGTCCAGATGCGACATCTGCGTCGTATCGTAGCGGGTACCCGCCACCTGATCCTGCGGCACGGCAGCTTCAATGCGCGCCATGTCGCCGGCGTCGAGCTTAAGGGCCAAGGCCCCCAGGGACTCCGTTAGCTGCGCGGGCTTGCGCGCGCCGATCAGCGGCACGATGTCTGCGCCGCGCGAACATACCCAGGCAATAGCCAGTTGCGCGGCGGTCGCGCTTTTCTGCGTCGCGATTGACTGCAGTGCTGAAACCAATTTCAGATTGCGCTGCAGGTTTTCGGCCTGGAAGCGCGGCATGCGGGCGATCCGGATATCGTTCTTGGCGCCTGAATCCGGCACCTGCCCGCTCAACAGGCCGCGCGAGAGCACCCCGTAGGCGGTAACCGAGATGCCCAGCTCACGCAGCGTCGGCAGGATAGCCTTTTCGATTCCGCGGCTCATGAGGGAATATTCCAGCTGCACATCCGCGATCGGATGCACCTTGTGCGCGCGGCGGATGGTGTTCACCCCAAGCTCGGACAGGCCAATGTAGCGCACATAACCCGCCTTCACCATGTCCGCGATTGTGCCCACTGTCTCCTCGATGGGTACCGCGGGATCCAGCCGCGCGGGACGATACAGGTCAATGTAATCGGTACCGAGACGTTGCAGCGTGTAGGCGAGGAAGTTTTTGACCGCCTGAGGTCTGGCGTCCACGCCGGTCCAGCTGCCATCCGGACCGCGCAGCGCACCGAACTTCACCGAGATCATCGCCCGTCTGCGTTTGCCACCCTCGAGCGCCCTGCGGATCAGCAGCTCATTGTGCCCCATGCCGTAGAAATCGCCCGTGTCCAGCAGCGTGATTCCTTGTTCGAGTGCGGCGTGGATCGTGGCAATGCTTTCCGCCTCATCCGCCGGACCGTACATCCCCGACATACCCATGCAGCCGAGACCGACTGCGGATACAGCCGGGCCGCTTTTACCGAGGTTTACTGTCTGCATATACAACCCCGCTTATAAGCGTCGGCCCGCTCGGCACGCGTCGCCTGCCGGGCTCTGTCATGCGCAACGATTCGAGTCATGTGTCATGCCGGCCAGCCGGCATTCGCCAAACCGGTCGGCCAGGACTCCTGCTCGTCAATGCGCCCGCAGCCAAGTCTGGGTGCGGCCAAAAAACAGGATCGAGCCGCGCATTTGGAGTTTCTTACCGCCGTCGATGACCGTCACTTTGGCGTTGTAGGTTTTGCCGTTGTTGGGATCAAGTATCCTGCCGCCGCCATACACGTTTTCACCTTCCTTTTTCAGGCCGGTAAGGATGGTCATGCCGATCACCGGCTTGTCCTTGCGCGGGTCGTCGCTGGCGCATTTGTCGCATTTCGAATTTTGCTTGGCGGGATCGATAATCTTCTCGACGGTCCCGCTGATCACGCCGTCCTTTTCGGTAATCACGACCACGGACTTGGGCTTGTGGGTGTTGTCGTCGATGGTGGTCCACGCGCCCAGCGGCGACATCGGATCGGCATGCGCGGCCAGCGATACGCCGCCGATGAACAGGATGATACAGAGACGGGATTGCAGTGATCGCATGAGGAGTCTCCCTAGATGTTCTCATCAGCGAGAACGGGTTCCGGCGTCGCACAAAGACAAGCAGGGCTTTATCACCTTGGTCGAGATCCGGCGGATTATCGACCAGATTACTGTCGCCGTGCCTGTTCCAGGCGCATCTCGCGCGTAATCATATCAATATCCCGGCGATCCCGGCACCAGATACTTGCCCGGGACTGGCGATGTCCACCAAGGGCCACTTCCGCTATGGGTCGTGCTTGTGTGTAAAGGCATCTCGGCGCAGCCGCTAGTGCGCAGAGTTCAGGTTTTCGCCCTTGGATTCATTGCGCTGAACCTTGTCGATGCATCTCACCACGAGTTTATTCAGCGCATCCTGGTTGAACGTCGTGATGTTGGATTTTTTGGAATGATGCATCAACGCCGACAAGGCTGCACCCAGCTCCGATGCGGCAAACGCGGCCGACAGGCCGTCTTTCATTACATCGATAAAGTAAGGGTAGAACAGGTGCCCGGCAATACGCGCATCCCCGCGCCCAACCTGGTACTTTCCACAATGCGCAGGGTCGACCTGCGCGTCCTCGAACGTCTCCGCTATTCTCGTGGATTCTTGCGCGTCCAGAGGAAGGTGTACCAGGTACTGCTTGTTCTGGTATTGGTAACATGTCAACGATCCACCGGTCGAGAAGCCCAGCGCAAAGGTCATGCTGGGCTTCATGTGCGGGTTATGATTTTTGGTGAATCTTTCGGTAATGTTCAACAGTACCTCGTTCGACATTTCGTCCGGGAAAATCTGCGTGCCGAACTTTTCGATCAATTCGTCATCGTTCAGGCAGACGATAACGTCGTTATTGCCGACGCGCGGCTTGATCGTCTCGAAGCCGATGCCGGTGGGTACAATGATTTGCGGACCAAGGTAGCTGTTCAGGTATCCCGGTGTGATGATCGGGATGTCATCCGCTCTCCTGAACCGCGTTTTGATTTCAGCATCCAGGGTGTCGATCGGAGGGTGCGGCGAGACCAGCAGATAGGTTCGACCGTGCGCATTACCGTTAAAACACTCACGCGGGCCCCAGATATGCGTATGTACCTGAACTATGTTCACGTCGTTATAGACGTGATCGTTGATTTCCTGCTGGGCGATGGACGACTGGTCATCAGGTAATATGATTTTGAACTGTATATCCACCTGCATCGCGGAATAAAGCGCCACCAGGCCCAGGGAAACATTTGTTGTGTTGCCGCCTGAATTGGGGGGCGAAACCTCTTCCCTCGCAATGAAATATTCCGGATGATCGCTTACATCGAGCTTCAAGCGAAAACCGTCTTTGTCTTTGGTGACCGTCTCGAGCGGGATTTTGTTGTAACGAAACTGCGGAATATCCGCAAAATTTTCAACAAAATAGTCATTGACCGGCACGCCGATTGCGCGCATTTTTGGCATTAGCTTGCTCATTGGCCCAGTCCTTCGTGTGTTCTCAATCAATGCTGGTCGCGCACTTCAGGGTAAGCGGCAGCGCGCAGCAACACCCTATTTCGTCTTCGCAACGCCTCTCCTAGCCGATTTGCGTGTCGTTTTGCGCTTGGACAAGCCTGCTGCCTTCTTGGCTGCCGTTCTTGCCGCGGGCCGGGCATGCAACATTCCTGCGGTTATCTTGAATATGTCGGTCTCCGTGATGATCCCGACCAGGACTTTACGGTTGCTCAAAACAGGGAGGCAGCCGATGTGGTTGTCCACGAGCAGTCGCGCGGCCTGCCTGAGGCGAGCGCTTTCCGAGACGCAGACAGGAGCGTTACGCATGATCTCGTCGACCGGCACCTCGGCGGACCCAAAGTTCGCGGCCGCGAGCAGTAGGTCGCGTTCGGCGATGATGCCAACCAAGCGGTCGTGCTCGACGACCGGTAAATGATGGATGCGCCGGCTGTGCATCAGATCGAATGCCCGGTGAAATTCGGTCTGCGGCGCGATCGTAAGCACCGACCGGCTCATGTACTGACTAACTCTCATGGTGATCCTCTTGTCTCGAGTCGATGGGTCTCGCGTGGCGTAGGCTCGCGCCGCCGCCCGCTTTGCGTACGTCCCTGCGCATCTGATTCTTGTCTCCTCCTGCGTCGATCTGGCAGGCTTCTCGCGGCACGTGGTCCGGCATCTTAGCCAATATTTGTTCAGGACCTGCTTCAAGCCTTCTTATGCTGGCATCAGCCGATTTAGGTATGAAGTGGCCGGAACGACCGGCAATCCGATCGCTTTCCGGCGAGAGGGAGGAGAGCGAGCCTTTGCTCCAACGGGGGCCGCTTGTATATACCAACGTCAGCAGTCGGAGCGAAGGTGGATTTGGCAGTGTAGGACGATGAGATTTAGTTGAACGACATGCCGCCGCTCAGCGCCACGGTCTGTCCCGTCATGTAAGCATTGCCGATCAGCATTAGCACCACCTGTGCGACTTCCTCGCTGGTGCCGAACCGATCCATGGGAATTCGTGAAATCGAAGACGCCAATCCTTCCTGTAGCATATCCGTCGCGATTAGCGACGGTGCCACGGAATTGACCGTGATGCCGTATTTGACCAGTCTGGCGGCGTAGCCGCGCGCCAACCCCTCCATCCCGGCTTTCGACGCATTGTAATGCGGTCCTATCCCGCCCGCGCCGCGCGCCGCGCCGGAGGAGATGTTGACGATGCGGCCCCAACCACGCTCCCGCATATGCGGAATGGCGGCTCGGATGCACAGAAAGGCGGACTTCAGGTTGACGGCGATGGTACGGTCGAAATCTTCCTCGGTTAGCGCGTCGATATCACATAAGATCGCGATGCCGGCGTTATTGACCAGGATGTCGACCATCCCAAGCGAGTGCTCGACCGCGCGGAACATGTCCTGGACCGCTTCGCTGCGCGATACATCGGCTGGCGCTGCGATTGCCCGGCGGCCCATGCCGGAAATCGTTTCGACGACTTCCATGGCCTGCGCCGCGCGTTCCTTGTAGTTCACCGCGACATCCGCGCCCGCCCGTGCCAGCGCGAGGGCGACCGCGCGGCCGATGCCGCGCGAAGCGCCGGTGACAAGAGCGATCCGTCCATTCAAATCGGCCATGTGAAACGCCTCACTAGTGGAGCGCAGGATCTCAGGCACGCGCGTCCAGCATCGTCTTGGTGCGCTGGTAGATCGCTTCCGGAGATCCTTCTGCCGGGATGGAGACGAGCAGGCTCTGCCTGCTGTAGTAGTCGGCAAGTGGCGCAGTATTGGATTTGTAGGCGACCATACGCACCTTGACCGATTCAGGGCGGTCGTCCTCGCGTTGAATCAGCTTGCCCCCGCACGCGTCGCACACCCCTTCCACCTTTGCGGGTTTGGTTTGGACGTGGTACACGGCCTTGCATTTCTCGCAAGTGCGGCGGCCGCTCAGGCGCGCGACGATGGTTTCGAGCGACAGTTCATAGCTGAGTACGGCATCGAGCTTGATATTCTCGTGCGCCAGGAGTTCGGTCAATGCCTCGGCCTGGGCCACGGTGCGCGGAAAGCCGTCCAACAGGAACCCGCCTGCGCAGCTCAGGCATGCGCTGCGTTCCTTGACCATGGCAAGCACGGTCTCGTCGGTGACGAGTTCGCCCTTACGCATGGCGTCGAGGGCGAGGTTGAGCGCCGGGCTGCGCTCGCATTCGGCGATCGATTTCGCGGCACGGAAAATGTCCCCGGTCGAAAGCTGGCAGGCGCCGAGGCGTGCGCTTAGCAACTCGGCCTGGGTGCCCTTGCCGACGCCGGGGGCGCCGAGCAAGATGAAGTGGCGGGGGCGCGTTTGCGCTTGCGGGGGAATGTGGCAGCTCGCGGCAGGGCCTTTGAGCCAGGCGGCGCGGTCGTTCTTTGCGTTCATGCTGTTGCCCCTCTTTCTGGTTTGCGATCGTGATAGTCCAAGCGCGCGGCAAGAGCATGCGCTCGAATAGCTTTTGTCGGAAATGTCTAGGCGTGCTCGGCTTGCGCTGCGGTGCTCACGCGGGAGACAAATGCGACGTCGATCCCAATGCCGAATCGATAGATAAACTCCTTCATCGCGCTTCCTCCAAAGATCACCCGTCAGCGAACGCCGCGCATCGTGCTGCTCCTGATGAGAATCGAGCGTGGGCTTCGCGGCTCAGTGCCAATCATTTTGGCTCTGTCACCTGAGCATGTTGGTCTTTTAGTTTCCGACCTACGCCACAGAGGGGATAACTGTCGTGGCAGGCGGTAAGCTAATTGCGTCGCGCAGGAACGCCTGCGGGCTCCTGCCAGCTTGGCTGTTGTCGAAGAATCGGAACCACGCCAGGTAGACCGCCAGATTCTTAGTCGCGACACCCTTAAAGTTGAAGAACCAGCCCTTCATGCGGCCGTGAAGGGCATTGACCGTCTGGATGTTATACGGTCCAAGCTTATGCATGCCGGTGGGAATTTGGCGCAGCGTCACGCCTAGTGCCTTGCCCGCTGGCTTGTAGATTTTCGCGGAGTCCGAGCAAAGCACGGTATCGGCGGTGACCACCGGCCCGAGAGCCGCTACCACCGCCTTGGTCGTAGGCACGCCTGGCAAAACGGTGAGGTGACTGCTTCGTGAGCCGCGCGATATCGCGGTGAGTACCGGGATTTGCTCTTTCGAGACTCCGCGCCTGCCAGCGGGTGTTCCGCGCTTGTGGGCCTTGCGCGGCATGCCTCGCTTGCGCCCCTTGAACGACTCCCGGAAGAACGTCTCGTCGACCTCGGCGACGCCAAGCAAAGCCTGCGGCTGGTGCTTGGTGAGTTCCGGCATTAAACGGTGTCGCCAGCGAAACACGACGTTCCGATGCAAGCCAAGCTTGAGCGCCGTCTCTCGGACGCTAAGGCTGTTCTTCATGCAGGCTGCGTAATCAAGCAACAACCCCTTGTGACGCAAACGGCCGAGGGCGGTGCCCGTCAGCCCTGTGAAGGTCTTCAGGCAGCTCTTGCATCGGTAGCGCTGCTCCCCCGCGCCGGTCGTACCCCAGTGCCAGAACTGGTGGGTCCTGCAGTGCGGGCATTGCCCATCGTGCTGGACCTGGTCAGAAACCATCTCACGCACCTCGTTTTGCTGCGATAACCGGGCAACGCTCTCATTCAACTGGCGCAACTGGTGCGGGCTCAGGGTCGAAAGAGACTCGGTTAGCTGGTGAAACGCTCGCCTGCGCATTGGGATTCAACCTCAACAAGAGAGGCAGCCAGTCTATCACCAACACCATCATCAACACGCTTAGGTGACAGAGCCATCATTTTTGTTCATTGAACTGAGCGCGAATTTACGTTGCGCGCGCTCGACAAAGAAGTCAAGCGCCGTTACGTCGTTTTGCGTCAAGAAATAATTATCGAACAATCAAACGCTGTGATGAACGCCATCGGCGCGCCGCTCTGCGGCAGGCATGGATGTTTCCGCCCAGAACCAACGATCGCACGGGTGTAAGCTAGGGCGTCCAAATCTGGAGGGAGGTCAAGATGGCTGCATATTTCATTGTGCGTGCCCAGCTCGGGGATGCGACGCGGAAAGGTGATTTTGACCGCTGGTACCAGGACGAACACTTGCCGGATGCCAAGACCGCGTTCCATGCGAAGCGCGCGTGGCGCGGCTGGAGCGCGACGGACGCATCCGTGCACTACGCCTTCTACGAGTTCGAGGACCTCGCGAGCGCGCGGGCCATCCAGGGCTCGGATGCGCTTAGGGGCTTGGTGGCGGAGTTCGACCGCGTGTGGGGCGACAAGGTCACGCGCAGCCGGGACATCGTTGAGGCCATTCAGGCCATCGATGCCTAAGCCCGCCCCTTGTATTGCTCGATGCGGCGCGAAATTCCTTTGCCTTTTTCCGTCATCTCAAGCGTCCGCCTGGGTGTCGGAAAGCTGGCCTATTGACCCCTAGCGAGGCCCGGCCGTGCAGCCACATGAGTAGCCAGGGCTTGGCCATATGGGACATGACACAGCTAGAATCAATTACATGAGGATAGGTATTGACCTTGGCGGGACCAAAATTGAGATTGTCGCCCTGGCAGACGACAGTGCGCAATTGCTGCGCCGTCGCGTGCCCACGCCCCGCGCAGATTATCCGGGCACGATCGCGGCTATCGTCGGCCTGGTGAGAGAAGCCGAGAGCGATTTGGGACAGCAGGGATCGGTCGGCATCGGCATTCCCGGCGCGGAATCGCGCGTCACCGGCCTCATCAAAAATGCGAACTCGACCTGGCTGATCGGCAAGCCCCTGAGGCGTGATCTGGAAGCATTATTGCAGCGCGAAGTAAGGCTCGCCAACGATGCCAACTGCTTCGCGCTTTCCGAGGCCACCGACGGCGCGGCGGCAGGTGCCGAGGTCGTATTCGGCGTAATTTTAGGCACCGGCGTGGGCGGCGGGATTGTTGCGCACGGCAAGGTCCTCACCGGAGCGAATGCGATTGCGGGAGAGTGGGGCCATAACCGCTTGCCGGGTGACGAGCCGGACTGGCCCGAGTGCTATTGCGGCCGCAGGGGCTGCGTCGAAACGTTCCTGTCCGGCCCTGGGATGCAGCGCGATCACGCGAAAGCGAACGGCGAAGTCCTCGATCCGGACGAGATCGCCGCGCACGCAACGGCCGGCGATGCGGGCTGCGAATCCACGCTGCGCCGCTATGAACAAAGGCTGGCCCGCGCGCTTGCGCAAGTCATCAATATTCTCGACCCGGATGCAATCGTGCTCGGCGGCGGCCTCTCGAACATCGCAGCTCTCTATGAGCACGTGCCGAAACTCTGGGGCGCGGAGGTGTTCTCCGACCGGATTGCGACCCGCTTGCTGAAGAATCGCCACGGCGACGCTTCCGGCGTGCGCGGGGCCGCCTGGTTGTGGTGAGGAGTTGCGTCGGCGCCGAGTCCGGGCGCGTGATGAATCAAGTGCGGTTTAAGCCCGTCGGGCTGCAGGCGTTCGGGTAGCAGCGACCCGAGGAAATTATTTAGTACGGTGCGAGGCGATGATCTGCAGCAGCGGCGCGAATACTTTGGGGGTGCCGGTTACGATGTTCCCGCTGTCCAGAAAATTGCCTTCCCCGTCGAAATCGCTGACGAGGCCGCCGGCTTCCTGAATCATCAAGCTGCCCGCGGCCATGTCCCAGGGGGAGAGGCCTGTTTCCCAAAAGCCGTCCAGGCGGCCCGCTGCGACATAGGCGAGATCGAGCGCGGCGGAGCCCGCGCGGCGCACGCCTGCGGTCTGCCCCATGATCTGGCGCAATATGGGCATATAGCCGCTGATATGTTCGACTTCGCGGAAAGGAAAGCCGGTGCCGATCAGCGCGTCGTCGAGCTGCTTGCGCTTGGATACGCGCATGCGCCGGTCATTGAGATAGGCGCCGTGCCCGCGCGTTGCCGTGTACAGTTCGTTGCGCCCCGGATCGTAGATCACCGCCTGCGTCACCAAGCCCTTGTAGCGCAATCCGATCGAAACGCAATACTGGGGAAAGCCGTGAATGAAATTGGTGGTGCCGTCGAGCGGGTCGATGATCCAGACATAGTCCGATTTGCCGTGCGCGCCCGACTCCTCTGCTAAAATTGCATGATCCGGAAAGGCCTTCAGCAGGATTTGGATCACCGCCTGTTCCGCCGCCTGGTCGACCTCGGTGACGAAATCGTTGTGGCGTTTGGTCGAGACGGTCAGGGCGTCGAGGTCCTGCGCAGCGCGGTTGATAATGGTGCCGGCGCGCCGCGCGGCCTTTACCGCGATATTGAGCATGGGATGCATATGATGTGGGATCTTTGCCAGTTTTCGCTGCCTGCGCGCAAGGCTCGATTTTAATATGAGCGCGGCGCTGCTGTCGCACATTCGTATCGTGCTGTCGCACACCTCGCATCCTGGCAACATGGGCGCGGCGGCCCGCGCGATGAAGACCATGGGCATCACCTCGCTCTATCTGGTCAAGCCGAAACGGCCGATCGACGCCGAATCCGAGGCTATGGCGAGCGGCGCGGCAGACGTGCTGCGCGGCGCTCGCGTTTGCGCCAGCCTGGACGAGGCCCTGCACGGCACGGTGTACGCGCTGGCGGTCAGCGCGCGCCGGCGCGAACTTGCCTACGCATCGAACGACGCGCGCAGCGCGGCGCCGGCGCTGGTCGCTGCGGCGCAGGAGGGCGAAGTCGCGATCGTGTTCGGCACAGAGATGTCCGGCCTGACCAATGAGGAAATCCTGCGATGCAGCGCGCTGGCGTATATTCCCGCCGACCCGGGCTATTCCTCACTTAATCTGGCAGCGGCGGTGCAGGTGCTGGCCTACGAGGTGCGTGTGGCGGCGCTGGGTGGTGCGCCGCTCCCGGCAGCCGAGGGCGTGCCGGCGCGACATGAGGACGTGGAGAATTTCTACGTCCATCTCGAGCAGAGCCTGCGAGCGAGCGGCTTTTTGGACCCGGCGAACCCCAAGCGGCTGATGCCCCGACTGCGGCGCCTGTTCGGTCGTGTCGGGCTTGAGCAGGAGGAAGTGAATATCCTGCGCGGCATGCTGAATTCTTACGGTAAAAATACTTGACTAAAACGCTAGGGATTCATAAACTTACTTTTGCCAAGGCATTGGTTAGTTTGTCGTTTGTGCATTAAGAATAGTTTTGTTAAATATATAGTTACGAAAATCAGTTAATATTGTACCTGAACTTAATCGGGCAGGAGGCTGGGTAGCTACCAGACGTGCTTATGTTCAATAGCATTCGCGAAGACATCGCCAGCGTATTCGACCGGGATCCCGCGGCACGCTCCACCTGGGAGGTCATTACCTGCTATCCGGGTTTTCATGCCTTGCGCATTCACCGCATCGCGAATTGGCTGTGGCACATGAATCTGCGCTGGTTGGGGCGGCTGGTGTCGCATATCGGACGCTTCCTGACGGGCATCGAGATCCATCCCGGCGCGACCATAGGCCGGCGTTTTTTCATCGACCATGGCATGGGCGTGGTCATAGGCGAAACGGCCGAGATTGGCGACGATGTCACCCTGTATCACGGAGTGACTCTGGGCGGCACCTCCTGGAACAAAGGCAAGCGCCATCCGACCCTCAGGAACCGGGTCGTTATCGGTGCCGGCGCCAAAGTGCTGGGCCCCATCGTCGTCGGCGAGGGGGCGAAAATCGGCTCCAACGCGGTGGTGGTGAAAGACGTGCCGCCGGGCGCCTCCGCAGTCGGTATCCCGGCGCGCTTCATCCTTGACGAGCAGGACAAGTCGCGCGAGGAAAAGGCGGCAAAGCTGGGCTTTTCTGCCTACGCCGTCACGGCGAAGGCCGCGGACGATCCGATGGCGAAGGCGCTGCAGGGCTTGCTCGATCACTCGATGGAGCAGGATCACCGCCTGGAGCAGCTGCAGCAGGAGATCGAGGCGCTGAAGGCGCGAACCGAGGACGATCTGACGGTTGCAGATCGCTTCGACCCGCGCCGGGTCCGCCAGACGGTGGACAAATAGTTGACTGAATTACTCGGGTTTTGATAGAATTGTTCACATTTATCCGTTATTGAGCTGGAGGGGACTATGAGACTGACGACCAAAGGCAGATTTGCGGTCACCGCCATGCTGGATCTGGCTTTGCGCCACAAGCAGGGGCCGGTAACCTTGGCCGGCATCGGCGTGCGCCAGAGCATTTCTCTGTCCTATCTGGAACAATTATTCGGCAAACTGCGCCGGCATGGGTTGGTTCAAAGCGTGCGCGGTCCTGGCGGCGGTTACCGCTTGGCGCGGTTGACCGAGAAGGTCTCGGTGGCCGATATCATCCTCGCCGTGGACGAGCCGCTCGACGCGACGCAGTGCGGCGGTCTGGAAAACTGCCAGGAAGACAAGCGCTGCATGACGCATAACCTGTGGGCCACGCTGAACGACAAGTTGTACGATTACCTGAACTCGGTGACGCTGCAGGACCTCGTCAACGAGCAACTGGCGAATAACAACGGCAATGTGACCATGCTGGTGGACCGGCGCCCCGCGGATGCACGCAAGGTCGTCTCCTTGCCGGCTTGAGTAAAAGCCCGTTGCAAAAAGAATATTGCAATCGGCCAATGTAGGGGAGTATGAGGGGAGGCGCCCTTAAGGAAGTCCCCGGAGGGGATATCCCCTCATTTTGCAATAGACACTAAAACCGATTCGATCGCGCAAAGAGCCATTCTGTTATGAAGCAACCCATATACCTCGACTACTCGGCGACGACGCCGGTTGATCCGCGCGTTGCCGCCAAGATGATTCCCTATCTGACCGAGAAGTTCGGCAATGCCGCGAGCCGCTCGCACAGCTACGGCTGGGAAGCAGAGGCGGCGGTGGAGGAAGCGCGCGCGCATGTGGCGGCGCTGCTCAACGCCGACCCCAAGGAAATCATCTGGACCTCGGGTGCCACCGAAGGCGACAACCTCGCGATCAAGGGCGCGGCGCATTTCTACCAAGGCAAG
>DATKUQ010000022.1:0-2751 GCA_035530495.1 Burkholderiales bacterium | reverse complement strand
GACCGTGCCGGTCTTGAGATATGCCAGGCCTTTTTCCAGCATGCGCAGAAACAGCCACTGGTTCCACTTGTAGTACTCGGGCCGGCAGGTGGTGACTTCGCGCGACCAGTCCAGGGCGAAGCCCAGCGACTGGAGCTGCTTCTTCATGTAGGCGATGTTGTCGTAAGTCCACTTCGCCGGCGGCACGCTGTTGGCCATCGCGGCGTTCTCCGCCGGCAGCCCGAACGCGTCCCAGCCCATGGGCTGCAGCACGTTGTAGCCGCGCATGCGGTGATAGCGCGTGAGCGCGTCGCCGATGGTGTAGTTTCTGACGTGTCCCATGTGCAGCTTGCCCGATGGGTAGGGGAACATCGACAGGCAATAATATTTCTCCCGGGCGGTTTTGCCGGGCGGCTCCTCGGTAGCCAGAAATGCCCGGGTCTTCTCCCAATGCTTCTGGGCGGCGCGTTCTACGGTCTCGGGGTGGTACTGGGCTTGCATGAGGGCTTCGCTGTGTGAGAATGTGCGCATTATACAAGGCCGACACTCGAACCCGCCCGGATGGCGGCGGCGGCCGTCCAAACGCTTGTGGAGGAACCGGCCATGAAAACGCTTGCTTTGGGATGCGCGGGTACGCTGCTCTTGCTGGCGGCGCAACTTGCAACGGCGGCCACGCCCAACGCCATGGTCGAGGCGGTGCAGATGCCGGCCTGGGTGGAGCGCGGCGCTCTGACCATTCCGCTCGCTCCGGGCATGGAACTGCGCAACCAGGACCGCCTGCATACCGGCGCCAACTCGAAGCTGCTGTTGAAGATGGGCGAAGGCTCGCTGGTCAGGCTGGGCGGAAACGCTACGCTCGTGCTGGAGCAGATGGCCGAGGGCAAGGACCGGGTGTTCGACGCGGCGATGAAAGTGCTCCGGGGCGCGTTTCGCTTTACCACCGGCGTGCTGCAGGCGCACCGCCGGCGCAACATCAGTATCACGATCGACACGGTGACCGCGGGCATACGCGGCACCGACGTCTGGGGCAAGGCCGCGGCCGACAAGGACATCGTCTGCCTGATCGAGGGCAGCATCGAGGTGCGGCGCGGCCAGGCGCAGCCGTTTCAAATGGACCAGGCGATGTCGTTCTATGTCGCGCCCAAGGGTGCGCCGGCGCTGCCCGTGGCCACGGTTGCTCCGAAGCAGCTCCGGGTCTGGTCGGCCGAGACCCAGATCGCGCCCGGAGCGGGGGCGGCGTGGCGCGGCGGCAAGTGGAAAGTCATTGCCGCCAGCGCCGATACCCGGGCGGAGGCGCTCAAGCTAAATGACGCGCTGCGCGCCGCCGGCTACGCCGCCGAGATCAGGCAGCTGATGCGGGCGAACAAACGCGTCTACGAGGTGCGTCTAACGCAGCTACCTTCCAAGGTAGACGCCGAAGCGCTGGCCGCTTCGATTCGAGGCAGGATGGGCGTGACCGAGCCCAGAGTCTCGATGTAGCCGGTCGGCGCGCGGCGGCTAGGATCAGGAGCCTACAGTACGACGTGCGCGTCGGCGAAATTCGCCGCTGCCGGCAACCGCTGGTGCGGTAAAATCGCGCTTCGAATCCGTTACAAGCAACGGGGGGACAAGTCCCCTCAAACCCCGCCATATCAGGCCGTTACAAAATTCATTTTGCAGCGGCTTCTTGGAAGATGCCGCCCGCCGCAAGATGTCGCTACTCGCCAATCTCAATCCGGAACAACTCGCTGCGGTCACCCTGCCCAACCAGTCTGCGCTGATCCTCGCGGGCGCGGGCTCGGGCAAGACGCGCGTGCTCACCACGCGCATCGCCTGGCTGATCCAGACCGGCAACGTCAGCCCGGCCGGCATTCTGGCGGTGACGTTCACCAACAAGGCGGCGAAGGAAATGCTCACGCGCATTTCGGCGATGCTGCCGATTTCGACGCGCGGCATGTGGGTCGGCACTTTCCACGGTCTGTGCAACCGCCTGCTGCGCGCGCATCACCGCGACGCCGGGCTGCCGCAGCTGTTCCAGATCCTCGATTCGGCCGACCAGCTGTCGCTGGTGAAGCGCGTGCTCAAGGGCATGAACGTGGACGAGGACCGCTTTCCGCCGAAGCAGGTGCAGCATTACATCAACGCCAACAAGGAAGAGGGCAGGCGCGCGAGCGACGCAGACGCGTACGACGAGTTCAGCCGCCGCTACGCCGAAATTTACGCCGCCTACGACGAGCAGTGCCAGCGCGAGGGTTCGGTCGATTTCGCCGAATTGCTGTTGCGCAGCTTCGAGCTGCTGTCGAAAAACGAAATCCTGCGCGAGCACTACCGCGCGCGCTTCCGCCACATCCTGGTGGACGAGTTCCAGGACACCAACCGCCTGCAGTACCGCTGGCTGAAGCTGCTGACCGGGCCCGGCAGCGTGATTTTCGCGGTCGGCGACGACGATCAGTCGATTTACGCGTTTCGCGGCGCGAACGTCGGCAACATGGCCGATTTCGAGCGCGACTTCCACGTCGAGAACGTGATCCGGCTGGAGCAGAACTACCGCTCGCACGGCAACATCCTCGACGCGGCCAACGCGCTGATCTCCAACAACCGCAAGCGCCTGGGCAAGAACCTGTGGACCGCAGCCGGGCACGGCGAGCCGCTGCGCGTCTATGAGGCGCAGACCGACGGCTACGAGGCGCACTGGCTGGCCGAGGAGGTGCAGGCGCTCAATCGCGACGGGCTGGCGCGGCGCGAGATCGGCGTGCTCTACCGCTCCAACGCGCAGTCGCGCATCCTCGAACA
>DATKUQ010000021.1:0-4169 GCA_035530495.1 Burkholderiales bacterium | reverse complement strand
CTGGGCTATCCCTGGCGGCATACCGATCCCCGCGTCGATGCCCTGCAGCAGGCGCTGCAGTCCTTGGCCGCGCAAGGCGATCAGCGTGGACTCGAGCGCAGCGAGATTTTCGTGCAGATGTGGCAATGCGCGTACGCGGCGCTGCGCCTGCCTGCACCTAGGCTGACGCGCGCGGACTACGGCAGACCGACGGCGCATCTGTCCGAGCCCTGGTACTGCTGCGCCGAGCCCACCGAGCAGCAATTGCAGAGTTTCTAGGACGACGATGAAGCGCGTTTTGCTGTTGTTGCCGGCCGCCAGTTACCGCAACGACGATTTTCTCGCGGCGGCAAAGCAACTCGAGGTCGAAGTGATCAGCGTCGCGAACTACTGCCACCAACTCGCGCCCGGATGGGGCATGAGTGCAATACAAGCTGTGCCCTTCGATCAACCCGTCGTCGCGCTGAAGCAGCTGCTGCCCGCGCTCGGGCGCAAGCCCGACGCGGTGCTCGCGGTGGACGACAGCGGCCTGGATCTGGCGGCTTTGTTGTGTGAATACTTCCACCTTCGCGGCAATTCGCCCGAGGCGGTAAGGCAGACGCGCGACAAGCTCGCGTTTCGCAACCTGCTGCGCCGTGGCGGTTTGCTATGCCCCGATTTTCGCCACGTGGACAGCGACGCGCAGGGGACCAGGCTGCCGCCGCCGCTACGCTTTCCCGTGGTGGTCAAGGCGCGCCGGCTCAATGCCAGCCGTGGCGTGATCCGCGCCGACGCGCCGCCCGACTACGCGCACGCCGTGCACAGGGTGCGCGCCATCCAGGCCAAAGCCGATCGCGACGCCGCCGAGCTCGGCTTGATCGTGGAGCGCTTCATTCCCGGCAGCGAACATGCGCTCGAAGGCTTGCTGCAGGACGGGCGGCTGCGGGTGCTGGCGCTGTTCGACAAGCCCGATCCGCTGGACGGTCCCTATTTCGAGGAAACGCTGTACGTCACGCCCTCGCGCCTGCCGCAGCCGGCACAGGGTGAAATCGCGCAATCGGTGCAGCGGGCCTGCGAACTGGTGGGACTTTACAGCGGTCCGGTTCATGCCGAAATGCGCGTCAACGCGCAGGGCGTATGGCTGCTCGAAATCGCGGCGCGATCGATCGGCGGCCTGTGCGGCAGAATGCTGCGCTCCGCGCTGGGCATGAGCCTGGAGGAACTGATCCTGCGCGACGCCCTGAAGCTGCCGCTACCCGAAGCGGGGCAGGGGGAGGCAGTCGGCGTCATGATGATCCCGATTCCAGACTACGGTATCTTTGAAGGCGTGCACGGGCTCGAGCAGGCGCTGGCCGTGGCCGGGATCAGCGAGGTGCAGATCACCGCCAGCCCGGGCCAACTGATCGCGGCACCGCCCGAAGGCGCCAGCTACCTCGGCTTCATTTTTGCGCACGGCGCCTCGCCCGACGCCACCGAGGCGAGCTTGCGGCAAGCGCACGAGCGCCTGGAATTCGACATCAAGGTGGCGCTTCCCGTGAGCGAAACACGGAGCTAGGGCAGGCGCGGCCCTGATCGACCGACTGCGAAATGGCGCAGAAGCTTGCTGCTTGACTGCGGCGTGCGCCAGGCGGATGCTTGGCGGAGACGAAGTCTGCCGTGGCGCCATTGCGGCAATTCCGACTCGATCCCGATCCGCGAATCCGACACTCCATGCACATCGACCGCGACATCAAGCTTGATTTCAAGGACGTGCTGATCCGGCCGAAGCGCTCGGCGCTGCCCTCGCGCGCGGAAGTCGACATCACGCGCGAATTCAGCTTCAAGCATGCGGACAGCGCCTATCGCGGTGTCCCCATCATTGCCGCGAACATGGATACGGTCGGCACCTTCGAAATGGCGCGCTCGCTTGCGCCTTTCGGCCTGTCGACTGCGCTGCACAAGCACTATGGCGTCGACGAACTCGTCGCGTTCTTCAACGCGCGCAAGCCGGAGTCGAACGCGTTCTACTCTCTGGGCATCACGAAAAGCGATCTCGACAAGTTCGGGCGCGTACGGCGGCGCGCCGGCGACGCGATCCAGTACGTGTGCATCGACGTCGCCAACGGCTATTCGGAAAGCTTCGTCAGCTTCGTCGCCAAGTTTCGCCGCACCTACCCCAAGCTCACGCTGATGGCCGGCAACGTCGTGACCGGCGAGATGACCGAGGAGCTGATTCTGTCTGGCGTCGACATCGTCAAGGTCGGCATCGGCCCGGGCTCGGTCTGCACCACGCGCACCATGACCGGCGTCGGCTACCCGCAGTTGTCCGCAGTGATCGAATGCGCCGATGCCGCGCACGGTCTCGGCGGGCGCATCTGTTCCGACGGCGGCTGCACTTCACCGGGGGACGTCTCCAAGGCCTTCGGCGGCGGCGCGGACTTCGTCATGCTGGGCGGCATGCTCGCCGGCCACGACGAATGCGCGGGCGAGGTCATCGAGCGCGACGGCGAGCGCTTCAAGCGTTTCTACGGCATGAGTTCGCGCGCCGCGATGGAAAAGTACGCGGGCGGCGTGGCGGACTATCGCGCCTCCGAGGGCAAGGAGGTGCTGGTGCCCTATCGCGGCCCGGTGGACGCAACCGTACAGGGTATCCTCGGCGGCCTGCGCTCGGCGTGCACCTACGTCGGCGCGCGCACGCTGAAGGAACTCACCAAGCGCACTACGTTCGTGCGCGTGGGCATGGAGTCGAACGAGCTCTTCGGGGAAAACTGAGCGGGGAAAACTGAGCGGGGAAAACTGAGGCGCCGGTTCGGCCCGGCGCGGCCGGGCCGCCGGTGTCGGGTGAAATTCGGATGGAATTCGTTGACAAGGCTTGCTCGCGCGCCTAAAGTCAACTCATCCGACCGGGAGAGCGCCGCCGTTGCAGGGTGGCCGCCGAAGGCGCAATACCCAGAAACTCTCAGGCAAAAGGACCGGTCGGGCGGAAGCGATGCTTCCGTTACTCTGGAGAGCAGCCGCCGATTGCGGGCGGCCACCGAAGGGGCGCGCGGCCGGCAGCATCGGGCTGTAATCTCTCAGGTACAAGGACAGAGGGGTAACGCGGACGGAGAAGTCGGCGTTGCCCTTTTTTCATTGCTATCGAGGCGAACGTGCTCAAAACCACACCGCTCAACGCCGCGCACAGGGCCCTGAACGCGCGCATGGCCGATTTCGGCGGCTGGGACATGCCGCTCAACTACGGGTCCCAGATCGAGGAACATCACGTGGTGCGGCGCGACGCCGGCATGTTCGACGTTTCGCATATGCTCGCCATCGACGTGCACGGTGCCGGCGCGCGCGAATTCCTGCGCCGCGCACTGGCGAACAATGTGGACAAGCTGCGCGAACCGGGGCGCGCGCTCTATACCTGCATGCTCAACCGCGGCGGCGGCGTTATCGACGATCTGATCGTGTATTTCTTCGGCGAAGACCGGTTTCGCCTGGTGGTAAACGCGGGCAGGGCGGAGACCGACCTCGCCTGGCTCGAGTCGCTCGAGCCGAGCGCCGGCGTGGCGCCGACGATCCGGCCGCGGCACGACCTGGCCATGGTCGCGGTGCAGGGCCCGCACGCGCAGGAGCGGCTGTGGCAGGCGCTGCCGCAGGCGCGCGCGCTCACCGAGGCGCTGCCGTCCTTTCATGCCGCGCAGCTGGGCGAGTCGCTGCTGGCGCGCACCGGCTACACCGGCGAAGACGGCTTCGAACTCATGCTGCCCGCCGCGCAGGCGCAGGCGCAGTGGCAGCGGTTCCTGGACTGCGGCGTGAAACCCTGCGGCCTGGGCGCGCGCGATACGCTGCGCCTGGAGGCGGGAATGAATCTGTGGGGGCAGGAAATGGACGAGAGCGTGTCACCTTTGGACGCCGGACTCGCATGGACCGTGGACCTGGCGAGCGCGCGCGATTTCGTGGGCAAGTCGGCGCTGCTCGCGCATCCGCCGCGCCGGCAACTGCTGGGGCTGGTGCTGGTCGAGCGCGGCGGAGTGCTGCGCCGCCATCAGAAAGTCGCCACGGCGCAAGGAGAGGGCGAGGTTACCAGCGGCACGTTCTCGCCGACATTGGAGTGCTCGATCGCACTGGCGCGCCTTCCCTTGGGCGTGGAGCCGGGCGCGCCGGTGCAGGTGGCGGTGCGCGACAAACAGCTGGCGGCGAAGGTGGTGCAGCCGCCGTTCGTGCGCAAGGGCAGAATCCTGGTCAAG
>DATKUQ010000020.1:0-2237 GCA_035530495.1 Burkholderiales bacterium | reverse complement strand
GATCCGGCGACGTGCAACGAGGCGGGCGCCATCGCCGACATCCGCGCCGGTCTCGCCGCCGGCATCGATGCGTTCTTCACCGATGCCCCGGCGATCGGCCGCAAGGCGGTCGATGGCCATGATCCGTGCGGCTGAGAAACCGGACGCAGCCACGCCGGACCGTCGTGTCCAGCGGCACCGCTGCTGCCGCGACGCTATGATCGCGCCGTTCTCCCGGTGGAGCGTGGCATGCACACGCAGGCACTGGTCATCACCTGGGCGACGCCGGTGTTCCTCGCGCTGATCGCGCTGCAACTGCTGCTGTACCGGTTCTGCTGCTGGCTGCATCGCGGGGGGGGCGAGGCGAACAGCTTTGTGGGCCACGCACGAGGTACATCAACAGTGCAGCGGCGCTTGGGCGGTGCGCCGTATTTGCCGCCAGAACTGCGTGCAATCACGAATCTAACAAAATCCGTAAGAGACTTCCCGTCAATACCGCCCGCTTGATGCTCTTGCCTTGAGCTTTCAGGCTTTCGCTGGCCATCATGTTGTCCTCTGTGCTGCGTCGTGCATGTCAGTGCGTGCGGCGTTGAACGTTGCCAGACTGCATTTCCGTAAACGGCCTTGTTGCATCGATGGTGCTGACGCGGACCTGGGTATAAACCGCGCCCGGAGACCTCATTCATTCGTCGGTGTCGTCGGTGTCTGGCGATCAACCAGATCACGTTTGGACGTCCAGAATGTTAGTCAGGTTCTCTCCGGGTGGGTCTGACCCGTTGCTACCTCGTCGCGCTGACGTTGAACTGATGAAAGGGATCGCTTGTGGTTACGCCGTGGTGCGCATCGTGATGGCGTGTTTGCCGGCAGGGCGCTGCACCATCGGGTGCTTCAGCCACGCGTCGGCGTCGTAGGTTTCGTCATGGGCCAGCATCGCCCACAGCTGCCGGGCATGCTTGTTGGCGATGGCCACCAGCACTTTGCCGAAGGGCATCCGACTGGCCAACTGGCGTATCCAGATCTGTTCGGGCGTGGACTTTTCCACGCTGACCGCTTTGGCCCGCTGCAGGCTGCTGCGGGCGCCCTGGATCAACAGCGTGCGCAGATAGCCATCGCCGCGACAGCTTATCGTGCCAAGGCGAGCATGCCCGCCACTGGAATGCTGCGTCGGTACGAGTCCGAGCCAGGCGCTCACCTGTCGGCCATTGCGGAACTCCTTGGCATCGCCGAGTGTGGCGATCGCCGCATCAGCGGTGATCGTGCCGACCCCAATGATCGCGCGCAGCCGTATACAACGCTCGACCACTCGCGCATGGGCGTCGATGCGTGCACCGCACGCGTCGACGGCCGTGCGGACCTGCGCCCAGTGCGCGCTGAGGTCACGCAGAAGTTCGCGCATCTCGGGAGGTAGTGCCGTCTGTCGATCAAGGTCGGCCAGTGCACGGCGCAACGCCAGATCGCTTTTCGCCACCACGATGCCGAATTCGGCCAGCAAACCGCGCAGGCGGTTGCTGATCGACAAGCCTTCTACCTTGTAACCCTCGCGTACCCGGTGGCACGACAATCGCGCCTGTTGATCGACGGTTTTGACGGGTACGAAGCGCATGTTGCCCTGGCGGGCTGCCGTGGCGATCGCCTCGGCATCGTTGCGGTCGTTCTTCGCGGTGCGATTTTTGCGAAACGGCGTGACGAACTGCGCCGCCATCAAGCGTGGCTGCAGGCCGTACTCCAGACAGCGCCGGCCCCAATGGTGCGCACCACTGCACGCCTCCATCGCCACCACCGTGCCCGCTGGCACCTGCGCCAGCCACACTGCGAAGGCATCCCGTTTCAGATCCCGCCGGCGCAGTACATGGCCGCTGCCATCTACTTCGCATACCGAAAACACGCTCTTCGCCAAATCCACGCCAATGGTTATAGTGCTCATGGAGACTTCCTCTTCGAGTGACGGTTGACCAGCATCACCATCATGGCCCTCGAGGCCGAAAGGGGAGGAAGTCTCTTTTTACTCGTTCAAGGCGGACGCGCTGACGCGCGCCGCTTAACTCCAGCGTTGAAGCTGTAGAAAAACCCATTTCTGAGCCTCAAAATGAGTCCGCCGCCCTGGCGGACTTTTCGTTTCACCAGTATGCAGAGCATCGCTCGCTTTTGGCTTCGCGGATCTACGTCGCTTTTGGCCGGCCATACGGCCGTATGACGCGCGTTTCGCGGACCTTCTTCGGCCTACGCGGCCAGTTTGCCGTAGACCTGCAGTTTGGCCA
>DATKUQ010000019.1:0-7792 GCA_035530495.1 Burkholderiales bacterium | reverse complement strand
CTGAGTTCGAGCAGCCACCCGGGTTCATTCTTCTTCGCCGAAATCAGCCGTATCGTCTCTTCGCTCAGCCCTTTGGGCGCGACGTCCGATTCGATAGCGGTGACGAAGCCGTGCTGGTAGGGTTGGTCGACGAGATGTTGCAGTGTGGTGCTCATTGCAGCTTCCTAGGCTTTGGCGGTTGGCTTGACGCTGAAGCTCTCGCCACAGCCACAGGTGCTGGCAATATTGGGATTGTCGAACTTGAACACCTGCTTGAAGCCTTCCTTGACGAAATCGAGGCGCGACCCGCCCAAAAACGACAGCGCATCGGCGCCCACCACGAGTGTCGCGTCGTGCGCCGCGAACACGCGGTCGTCGGGATGCACTTCGTCCGCGTAGTCGAACGTATAGGCAAAGCCGGAGCAGCCGACTTTCTTCACGCCGACGCGCAGTCCCACGCCTTTGCCACGAATTGCAATCTGGTTCCGGATCTGCTTTGCCGCACTTTCAGTCATTGAAATCGTCATTTTTTCGCCTATATAAAACAATAGTTATATCGCAATTACGGTGCGCTGGGGCTGTTGCGAGGTTTCCCGCATATCGTGCACTGGTGCCACCTTGTTTTGTCCGGGCTTCTGTTCGTCGATCAGCTGTTGGAGCGTTACCGCGCCGAGATAACTGAAAATATGTTCGTTGAGATTGGCCCACAAATCGTGAGTGATGCACTTGTCCTCGTCGCGACAGTTTTCGCTGCCACCGCACTGCGTCGAGTCGAGCGTCTCGTCGACCGCCAGAATGATGTCGGCGACCGATATTTGCGCCATTTCCCGGGCGAGCCGATAGCCGCCGCCAGGGCCGCGCACGCTGTCGACCAGCCCGCGGCGGCGGAGTTTGCCGAACAGCTGCTCGAGATAAGACAAGGAGATTTTCTGGCGCTGGCTGATCGCCGCCAGGGTCACCGGGTGTCTTCCACGAATCATGGCGATATCCATCATTGCCGTTACGGCAAAGCGCCCCTTCGTAGTCAGTCGCATATAAAAATCCCTTTAAATATCATATTGGTAAGGTCAGCGCAAACAATACATGACTGATTTGCTCAAGTATAATGTACCCGAGCAAATTAGTCAACTATAGATTGAGCCTGAGTTCGCATCCCGGCCTGAGGCGCCGGAACGCGACGGCGGCTCCTGTGATCTAGCGCACATACGGGGATAGCTATCTTTAACATCCCGACGTTCACGGCGACGAACCGGGGAAAGTCGAAGGCGAAGCGGTGGGTGTTTGAGCCGAGGGTTCCGGCAGCGGCACAGACTCGGCGTAGAAGTAGTCGTTCACCTTGCTTTGTGGATCCGGCAGGCCGGTGCCGGGGTCGATCGCGACCTGTACGATGCCGTCCGGTACCGCCAGCGGCTGGTCAGGGGTGCCCTTCAGCATCGTTCCCATGTATTTGATCCATATCGGCAGGGCCGCTCTGGCGCCGGTTTCATGTTTTCCCAAAGAACGGGGTTGGTCGAAACCCACCCAGACGACTGCAACCAGGTTCGGGTTGAATCCGTCGAACCAGGCGTCGGTGAAATCGTTGGTGGTACCGGTCTTGCCGGCAAGGTCGGTGCGCCCCAACTGCATGGCCTCACGCGCCGTGCCCTGAGTGATGACGGCTTGCATCATGTTCGTCATCAGAAACGCATTGCGCGGGTCGATGACCGGTTCTCCCGCCTGCGTATCGGAATTCGCGGACGGGGTTTGCATCAGAACATTGCCCTCCCGGTCCACCATGCGGGTGATCAGGACCGGGGTGACGCGGTACCCGCCGTTGGCGAATACCGCATATGCGGCCGCCATGGTCAAGGGGCGAATGGAGCCGACGCCGAGGACCATCGACAGATACGGCGGAACCTCTGCAAGCGGAAAACCGAAGCGCCGGACGTAGTCGCGCGCGTACGGGACACCGATCGCCTGCAGAATGCGTGCCGAGGCGACATTGCGCGATTTGGCGAGCGCTGTGCGCATGCTGATCGGGCCCAGAAAGTCCCCCTCGTAGTTGCCCGGGGTCCAGGGCTTTGACCCTGTGGCTTCGGAATCGAATGTCGTCGGCACGTCGTCGATGATCGTCGCTGGATCGAATCCCTTTTCCAATGCCGCCGAGTAGATGAAGGGTTTGAAACTCGATCCGACCTGGCGCAGCGCCTGGGTCACGTGATCGAAATTGTTCTGCGAAAAGTCGAAGCCGCCGACCAACGCCCGTATGGCGCCATTGTGCGGGTCCATCGATACGAGCGCAGCTTCGACTTGCGGCAGCTGGGCTATTTGCCATTTACCTCGTGTGTCGCGTTCGACCCGGATCACCGCGCCGCGAAGCAGACGCCGCTTGGGATCGGCATGGTTGCCGATCCAGCGTCGCGCCAGTTGCAGGCCGGCGCCGCGAATCTCAACGACCTTGCCGCCCTTGAGGGCCGCTTTTACGGCTTTGGGTCCCGCCTGCAGCACCACCGCCGGCAGCAGTCCGTTGATGTCGTCACGGTCGCGGAGCGTGCGCTCGACGAGCGCGGCGGATAGCGAAGAACCCGCTGGCAGCGCCACTTTGCCCTCGGGGCCGCGATAACCATGTCGGCGGTCGTATTCGAGGACGCCATCACGCAAGGCGCTGTCGGCGGCCTTCTGATCCGCTGAGCGAATCGTCGTGTATACGCTCAATCCGAGCGAATACGCTTCGTCCCGATACATGCCGTAGACGAACTGCCGGACGAGTTCCGCAACGTATTGCGCACGTACGGGGAAGCTGTTGGGGTGCGCGCGCAGTCGCAGCGGCTCGGCCAGCGCCGCGGCATATTCGGCGTCGCTGAGATACTTCAGCGCATGCATTCGGCCCAGCACGTAGTCTTGGCGCACTTTGGCTCGGGCGGGGCTGGCTCGCGGGTTATCGCGCGAAGGGGCCTTGGGAAGCCCGGCGAGAATGGCCATTTCCGCGACGGTCAGCTGCTTCAGTGATTTCCTGAAATAGACGTCAGCGGCGGCGGGGAACCCATAGGCGCGTTCGCCCAGGTAGATCTGATTGACATAGAGGTCGAGAATCTGGTTTTTGCTGAGCTCGTGCTCGATCTTCAGCGCAAGCAGTGCTTCATGGATCTTGCGGCCAAATGTCTTCTGTGGAGTGAGAAAGAAATTGCGCGCGATCTGCATGGTAATGGTGCTCGCCCCCTCCAGGGCGGCGCCGCCGCGGATATCGGCAATTGCGGCACGAACAATGCCGACGAAGTCAATGCCGTGATGCTGGTAGAAGCGCTCGTCTTCTGCGGCCAGGATTGCTTCGCGCAACTTTACCGGGACATCTTCGATCTTGACCGGCGGGCGCCGTTCTTGGCCATACTCGCCGATCAACACACCGTCCTCGGTATAGACGCGCAGGGGCAAGTCTGGATGGTAATTGATGAGGGGCGCCAGCGAGGGAAGCTTGCTGTATTCCAGGATGGCGGCATAGCCGGCCACCAGGACTGCGATAATCACGGCGCCGCCGGTCATGGCCACGATGCGCCCAAGCAGCCTTAGCATCAGGCGGGTCTGCCGCAAATAAGGAGGAACCGGTGTGGCAAGCGCTCAGCCCTTACGGGCACCAGCATGAGGAGAGGCTCTGCTACCCGCGTCCGACTTCGCGCTTGCATCCGAAGTGATGCGGGCAAAGCGGCGATGGCCGCGTGCATTGTTTTCGCGGAGATGAAACCGATCATGGAGCATTATCGTCGAGATGGACGGTGACGCCGATTTTAACGCTATCACGGCGCGCGAGGCTTGTCCTGCTGTGTGGGGCGTGATTGTAATCCGGAATTATCTTCCGGATTAGGCCTGGACCACTTGCAGCATCCGCCTAGGCGCTAATGGCGGCAGTCCGGCAGCTATGTTATTGTTAATTATGCTTCGCCGCCACGACGTCGACAGCATGGCGCCGGAAGATAACAGCCAAGGGCAAAAATCCCGGCCGATAATCAAAAATCATCAAGCCTAAAGAAGCAGCGCCCCCATGGGCATCAGCCAATACATCAGGGAAATCGGCCGCGGCAAGGATGGCGCGCGCCCTCTCAGGCGCGAGCAGGCGGCGGACTTGTTCGGCCAGGTGCTCGACGGCAAGGTGACCGAGCTGGAGATCGGCGCTTTTTGTCTCGCCATGCGCATCAAGGGTGAAACGCCGCAGGAAATGGCGGGATTCCTGGATGCGGCGCAGCAGCGCCTGAATCGCTTACCCGCAACGGACAAGCCCGTGGTGGTGATCCCCAGCTACAACGGCGCCCGCAAGCTGCCGGTCCTCACGCCACTGCTGGCCTTGTTGCTCGCACGCGAAGGCTTGCCCGTGCTGGTTCACGGCACGGCCACCGAGTCCAACCGTATCGAAGCCTCGACCGTACTTGCAGCGCTCGATATTCCGGCGCAACACGCGATCGGATCAATGGCAAACGGCGAAATCGCTTTTGCTCCCACCGAGCTGCTGTGCCCCGGATTAAAACGTCTGCTGGATGTGCGCCGCGTCGTCGGCGTGCGCAATCCGGCGCACAGCGTGGCGAAACTGATCAATCCGTGTGTTGGCAAAAGCCTGATCGTCAGCAGCTACACCCACCCCGAGTACGCACTCTCGATGGCCGCGACCATCGAGATCATGCAATCCAACGCGCTGCTGCTGCGCGGCACCGAAGGTGAAAGCGTAGCCGATGCGCGGCGCATGCCGCGCATGGAAGGTTTTTTGGCGGGCCGACTTGCCCTGTCGCAAGCGGCCGAGTCGGGTTCCCTCGCCGCGCTGCCCGAGCTGCCCGGGGACATCGATGCAGTGAGCACCGCCCGCTATATCCGCCGTGTCATGGCCGGCGAAAGCCCGCTGCCGCCGTCCATTGCACAGCAGGTAAAGCATATCGTACAGCTGACGTCCCGGCTGTAAGGCTACAATTGAGCACAAGCCGGACTGCGCACCGTTGCGGACACGCTCAAGCATTCCATTGCAGCGGACTGGCGCACCTTGCTGCCTTGGGAATCCAATCGGTTGACTTATGCCTGATGCGCTGAACGAGAAAATCATCTATTTCTTCCGGCTCGAGTCCGGTGTTCAGCATCGCTTCGACGTGGAATTCGACCGTCCGCCTGCGAGCGGTGAGCTGCCCGAGTGGACACGCCTCGACGTGGACAAATGTCCGCATTGCCCGCTGCCCAGCGCTCCCGGCGCGCACTGCCCGGCAGCCGCAGATTTGGTGCCTCTTGTAGAGAGATTTTCCGCGCTGACTTCGATAGACCTGGTTGATGTGCTCGTGGTGACGCCGCAATACGCAGCACGCAAGCGCACCGATACGCAGACCGCTCTGAGCGCCTTGATGGGGCTCATCCTCGCAACGGGCGCATGTCCGATACTGGGGCGCATGCGTCCGCTGGCGCATATGCATATGCCATTCGCCACCGCGACCCAAACGGTGTATCGCATCGCCTCGATGCATCTTTTCGGTTGCTTTCTGCGCGACGAACCCGCGGGATTGGACGGGCTGGATCGATTCTTCTCCGATATCGACCGTCTCAACCACGCCTTCTTCGGCCGGCTGAATCGCGCGGTGCAGCGCGACGCCGGCATCAATGCACTGCTCGCGCTGCACTCGCGCAGTACGCTGGCCAGCATGTCCATCGGACCGGAGATGGAAAAAATCCGCGCCTGGTTTGCGCAGACCCCGGCAGGCGACCCGGGCGGGATCGGACCGGGGCAATAAGGCGGCGCGCGGGACTGCTGAGCACTTTGCTTGGAGCACTTGCGCGCGAATGTAAGCCCGGCAGCATTACCGGATGACCCCAATTCGACGGAAGTCTATTCTTGGCGCTTCGGGCACGAATGCGCCCCTGCGTTCGGCAATGCCTCTCAGCGCGCGAACTGCTGGCCTGGTTCGGTGGCCGAGCGTAGAATGTTTTCGCGGCACGGAGGTGGTTCAGGGGGGGCTATCCGAGTCCGGCCGGGTTGCCGCTGGTCGCACTTACGCTCGTTGAGATTCGACAGGGAGAAAACCGATGAAAACGGTAGCGCAGATGTTGAAACTGAAACCGTCCGGAGTCGCCTCCATCGGCCCCGATGTGCCGGTGGTCGACGCACTCAAACTACTCGCGGAGAGGGACGTCGGCGCAGTGCTCGTCATGGACGGACAGCGCTTGGTGGGGATACTCTCGGAACGGGACTACGCGAGAAAAGTCGCGTTGAAAGGCAAGTCCTCGAGCACCACGCCGGTGAACGAGATCATGACGCGGGAAGTCGTCTTCGTCACTCCGGAGCAGACCAATGAAGATTGCATGGCGCTGATGACGGCGAAACGCCTGCGGCATCTTCCCGTGATCGACAACGACCGGGTAGTGGGTGTCTTGTCCATCGGCGATCTGGTCAAAGACACCATTTCCGAGCAGCAATTCATTATCGACCAGCTGGAGCATTACATCCACCGCTGATCGGGCCCGGGGCGTCCGCGCTGTTTTATATCGATTTCGATCGATACGCCTCCGGCGGATCCGGATGCGGTCTGTGCGTCGGCAAACGGCGCGTGGCCGAGTCCGCATAGCGGACGCATGCGCGCTACTCGAGCTCGACCAGCAGATCCTTGGCCGCCACGCCGGTCCCCGGCTTCACGAACACCTCGCGCACTACGGCGTCGCGCTCCGCGCACAGCATGGTTTCCATTTTCATGGCTTCGATGGAGACCAGCGGATCGCCGCGCGCGACGCGCTGGCCCGGCTCGGCCGCCACCGTCACCACCACGCCCGGCATCGGCGCCCCGACATGGTTGGGGTTGCTTTCGTCGATTTGCGGGTGCTTCACTTTCGCATCGGCGAGTCCCGCCTTGGCCACGCGTATCACCCGCGGCTGGCCGTTCAGTTCGAAGAACAGCTTGCAGTAGCCTTCCTCGTCCGGATCCGAACGGCCCTGCAGCCGGACGATGAGCGTCTTGCCGCGGTCGATCTGGATGGCAACTTCTTCGCCATCGCGCAAGCCGTTGAAAAACACCGGCGTCGGAATCACGCTCACGTCCTCGAACACGGCGCGGTGCTCGGCGAATTCACGGAACTCCTTCGGATACATCAAATAGGAGGCGAGGTCCTGATCGTTCACATTCCCCTTGATCGCCGCGGCCGCTTCGGCGCGTTTGGCTTCCAGGTCGACCGCCGGCAGATATTTTCCGGCGCGTCCCCGCAGCGGTTTTTCGCCCTTCAGGATCTTTTTCGACAATTCCTTCGGAAAGCCCTCGGGCGCGAATCCCATTTCGCCCTTGAACAGCGCCACCACGGAATTGGGAAAGGCGATGGCCTTGTCCGGATTGCGCACGTCCTCGGCGCTGAGGCCGTGTGAAACCATGAACAGCGCCATGTCGCCGACTACTTTGGACGTGGGCGTGACCTTGATGATGTCGCCGAACAGCAGGTTCACCTCGGCATAGGTCTGCTCCACCTGCGGCCAGCGTTGCTCCAGCCCCATGGCACGCGCCTGTTCGCGCAGATTCGTGTACTGCCCGCCCGGCATCTCGTGCCGGTACACGCTCTGCGTGCCGGCGCGCATGTCGGCTTCGAAGGGCGCATAGTAGCGGCGCACACCCTCCCAATAGTGCGACAGCTGCTGCAGCCGCGCTAGCCTTGTGCCCGGCTCGTGCCGGGTATGCGCGAGCGCCGCGGCGATGCCGCCGAGGTTGGGCTGGGAGGTCAGCCCGCTCATCGCATCCAGCGCCCCGTCCACGATATCCGCGCCCGCTTCGACCGCGGCGAGCACGCTCGCCGCCGCCACGCCGCTGGTGTCGTGGGTATGGAAGTGAATGGGCAG
>DATKUQ010000018.1:0-11590 GCA_035530495.1 Burkholderiales bacterium | reverse complement strand
AGCACGAAAGCGTGCGTCGCGTTGAACACCGCCTCGTTTTCCATGCGCAGCGCGGCGAGATCGTTGATGTCGAAAAAGCGCCTATAGTTGATCTCGTCCGAGGCCACGCGCCAGAACGCGAGCCGGTAGGCCTGCGCTTCGAGCAGTGCGTCCAGGGCATCGAAGCTCGCGCGCTGCCCGGGCGTGCCGTTGAGGGCGTGCACCGCGTGCCCGATCGCCTCGGCGATTGCCGGATGCGCGCGCACAAGCTGCGCCAGGCGCCGCTTGTGCAGCTCCTTGTCGCGGTTGCGTTCGGCGGTCTTTTCCGCTGCGATTTCGTTGCGCGAGGGTAGATGCGCGAACGCGGCGGCCAGACTCGCGGCCTCGGCCACAGCGTCTTCGGCCACCTGCATGCCCTCCAGCGAGCGCAGCGCGCGCTCGAGTACGCGCGGGTAGTCGCGCGGATCGAGCGGCAGGCGGTTTTCGTAATAGAACACGCTGAGCGAGCCGCGCTCGGCCTCGAACGCGAGCCTCAGTTCGCCGGCCTCGAGGACCACGCCGTACTGATCGCCCAGCACCGGGACCAACACCCGGTTCACCAGTTCCGGGTTGACCGGCTGCCAGTCGATATCGAAAAATTCGCCGAACGCCGACGCCGGGCCGTTCTCGAGCACGTCCATCCACCAGGCATTGTCCGCGCCCATGACGCCCATGTGGTTCGGCACCATGTCGAGGATCTGCCCCATGCCATGCTGGCGCAGCTCCCCGCACAGGCGCTCGAAGCCTTGCGCGCCGCCGAGCTCGGGATTGAACGCGTTGTGGTCGACGATGTCGTAGCCATGCGTGCTGTCCGGCCGCGCGCGCAGGTAGGGCGAACAATAGATATGGCTCACGCCCAGCGCGTCCAGATACGGCACCAAACGGGCCGCGTCGGCGAAATCGAATTCCCGGTTGAGCTGCAGGCGGTAGGTCGCGCGCGGAACCCGCGCGCCGGCCAGCGCGCGGCGGACACGCCTAGGCTGCGCCAGTGGCCGCAAGGCCGCGAGTGCGCGCGCCAGCCCGGTGAAGCGCTCGTCCTCGGGCCAGCGCTCCAGCGCCAAGGACAGTTTGCGGCGCCAGTTCGGATATTCGTTGGTGGTGCCGGGAACGTTTACCTGCTCGCGCGCGCCGAGGACATCCTCCAGCTGCACCACCAGCACGCGCGCCGGACTGCGTGCGAGATAGGTCTGCAGCTGGCGCAGCAATGCGCTCGTCATTTCCGGCAGCGACGCGGGATCCACGCTCGCGCCTTCGGGCAGCAGCCCGCTGCGCTCCAGCGCGAGCAGCAGGCGCGCGCGGTCCTGCGCGCGCCCCATGACCTGCGCCCGGTGCGCTTCTTCGGTCGGAAACAGCCCGAGCTCCCGGCGCAGAGCGAGGTCGCGCCCCTCCCAGTAGGCTGCGAGCGTGGGCAGATCGTGGGTCGCGGCCGTGACCAGCGCGTCGGCCGGATATTCGGCCGGGGGCTTGAACTCGCCCGATTGCGTTCGCTCGAAGAACAGCACCCGGTAGGAAAGAATGCCGACGCGATTGAGCGTGGCGCGGACTTCGTCGGGCACCGTGCCGAGGTCTTCGCCGATGACCATGCAGCGGTTGCGATGACTCTCCAGCGCGAGGATGCCCACCAGGTCTTCGAACGGATAGTGCACATAGGCGCCGTCGCGCGGCTCGCCGCCCTGCGGCACCCAGAACAGGCGCGCCAGCGCCATCACGTGGTCGATGCGCAGCGCGCCCGAATGGCGCATATTGGCCCGCAGCGTGGCGATGAACGGCGCATAGGCCGCCGCACGCAGGCGCTCGGGAACCAGCGGCGGCAGTCCCCAGTCCTGCCCGCGCTGGTTGAAATCGTCGGGCGGAGCGCCCACGCTCGCCGCGATGGCGTACAGGTCCTGGTTCGCCCAGGCTTCGGCGCCGCCGCGGTCGACGGAAACCGCGAGGTCCTGGTACAAGCCTATGCCCAGACCCAGTTCCATCGAGCGCCTGCCGACGGCTTCGAGCTGCAGTTCGGCCTGCCACTGCAGGTACTCATAGAATTCGACGCGCTCGGCGTGGGATTCGGCGAAACGCGCGACTTCGGGCGCGGCGGGATCGCGGTACGCTTGCGGCCAGACGGGCCAGCCCCAGACCTGCGCGTCCTCGCGGTGAAACCGCTCCTGCAGCGCCTCGAACAGGGCCTGCCGCCTGAGCGCCGTGGAATAAACCGTCTGGTAGGCGCGGAACGCCTGCGCGCGCTGCGTGCCCTTGGCAAGATGGGCGCTGCGGAAATGCGCGAAACAGCGCTCGAGCATGGGCAGCTTGACTTCGGCGACACCGGCGTAATCCACCAAATCGGTGTCGCGCAGCGCTTTCAGGCGCGCCTGGAACTCGGCTGCCCGCGCCAGCGTGTTTGCCTCCTCGCACTCGGCGAAATCGCTTACGGCCTCGACGTCCAGGTAGAGCACGTTGACGAAGCAGCGCGAGGACGGGCTGTAGGGGCTCGCGTGTTCGGGGTTGTGGGGGAACAAGGCGTGCAGGGGATTAACCCCTACGACGCCCGCACCGCGCGCGCCCCATTGCGCGAGCAAGGTCCCGAGATCGGTGAAATCGCCCATGCCCCAGTTGCACGCTGAGCGCACGGCATAGAGCTGCACCGCCGCGCCCCAGACGCGGCCCTCATTCTCCACGGCCTCCGGGCGGAAACACCGGTCGGGCACGACAATGAAACTCGCTTCGCCCAGCACTACGCCGTCCTGCAGGATGGCGAGGCGATGGTAACCGCAGGACGCGGCGACGGGCAGCGTAAAATCACGCCCGACGAAGCGCTCGCCGTCCAGCTCCGCCGATTCGGCAACGTCGATCGATGCCGGGTGGAACACGCCTTCGCGACGCCCGCCATTCTCCTCGGTAAGGCGCCAGGTCAGCGGCGAATTCGCCTGCACCGTTGTGAGGTTCAGCCGCAGCTTCCACGGCGCAGCCTCCTCGCGCACCACGATCGCCGGCGGCAGCACCGCGCGCCAGCGCTCCGACTCGGCTGCGCGGATCGCGTCTTCGACTTCCTGCGGCGTGCCCGCGCGCACCCCCAGCGCGGCGAGCAGCGTGCGCAGGCTCGCGTCGGGAACCTCGTGGCGCTGGCCCCAGATATCGTAGTAATCGGGCGTGATCTCATGCAGCCGCCCCAGTCGCTCCAGGGCTTCGCGCGCGTTCATGCTTGCTCCATGGCATAGGCTAGCGACCACGGCGGCAGGATGCACTTAGCGGCCGCGTCGGCGGTGAGTTCGTGGCTGCGGTAGATTGCGTCGCCCGGCGGCAGCGTCGCCGACACGCTCGCTTTTGCGGCGAAATTCGCGAGCAGGTGCAGGCGCGAGCCTTCGCCCAGGGTCCATTGCACGCGCAGCACACCGGCTTCTTCGACGCAAAAATCACCGCCCGTGCGCATGCCCGCGAGCCGCGGCACGATCACCCGGCGGCGCAGCGCAAGCAGTTCGCGGTGCAGCGCGAGCCACTCGCCGTGCGGCGGGCGGCCGATCTCGTCCCAGCGCAGCTTCGAGGCGGCGAAGGTCTGCGGATCGTTCGGGTCGGGAATCGCCGCCTGCGCCGCCGGGTCGCTGAAGCGCGCGAAGCGCGCAAATTCCTGGCGCCGCCCGCGCGTCACCGCCGCGGCGAGCTCCGGACCGAAATCGCAGAAGAACTGAAACGGCGTGCTCGCCGCGAACTCTTCGCCCATGAACAGCAGCGGGGGCGATGGCGCCAGCAGCACGCAGGCCGTCGCGGCGCGCAGCGCCTGCGGCTCGGCGATGGCGCACAAGCGCTCGCCCAGCGCGCGGTTGCCGACCTGGTCATGGGTCTGCAGGAAGGAAATGAACGCAGCCGGAGGCAGATGCGCGCTTGGGTCTCCGCGCACGGCGCCATCGCGGTGCGGCGAGGCCTCGCCCTGGTAGCCGAAGCCCTGTGCGAGCGAGCGCCCGAGATACCACAGCGGTCTTGCCGCATAGTCCTCGTAATAGCCGTCGCGCTCGCCTGTGGTCAGTATATGGAAAGCGTGATGGATGTCGTCGTTCCATTGCGCGCTCGCCTCGAGCGGCCGGCACGCCGCATCGCGCTCGAGATAGCACGCCTGGTTGCGGTCGTTCTCGAGCACCAGATGTACCTGCCGCGCGCGCCCCGGGCCTTGCCGCAGCGCGCGCGCGATCTCGCTGACGATGTCCGGATCCGAATCGTCGGCAATCGCGTGCACCGCGTCCAGGCGCAAGCCGTCGAAGCGGTATTCATCCACCCAGTACAGTGCGTTGTGGATGAAGAAGTCGCGCACCGTGCGCGCGCCCTCGGCGTCGAAATTGATCGCCGCGCCCCAAGGGGTGTGGTGGCGCTCATTGAAGAACAGCGGCGCATAGCTGTGCAGGTAATTCCCCTCCGGTCCGAAATGGTTGTAGACGACATCGAGCAGTACCATCAGCCCGCGCAGATGCGCCTCGTCGACGAGGCGCTTGAGATCCTCCGGGGTGCCGTAGGAGGCGTCCGGCGCAAACGGCAGCACGCCGTCGTAGCCCCAGTTGCGCCGTCCGGGAAAGTCGGCCACCGGCATGATCTCCAGAGCGGTGACGCCGAGGCCGGCGAGGTAGTCCAGTCGCCCCATCGCCGCCGCAAAAGTGCCTTCGGGCGTGAACGCGCCGATGTGCAGCTCGTAGATGACCGCCGCTTCCCAGGCGCGGCCGGTCCACGCGTCGTGGCGCCAGTCGTACGCGAGCGGATCGATCACCATGCTCGCGCCATGTACATCGTCCGGATTGAAGCGCGACGCCGGGTCGGGCAGGCGCGTGTCGCCGCTGCGATACGCATAGCGCGTTCCCGCGGGCGCATGCGCCACGTGGGCCTCGAACCAGCCTGCGTCGAGCGCGGTCATCGCCATGACCGACGCGACCCCGCCGGATGTGGTCTCGAGATCCATGCGCGCGGCGCCCGGCGCCCACAGGCGGAAGCGCGTGCTGCCGTCGTGCTGCAGCTGCGCGCCAAAGGGCATTGCGTGGCGGTGCTTCATTTCGGCCTTTCCCTTTTCGCCTGTTTCTCCGGTTTGCCTTGTCCGAAGCGCTCCTCGAGCGCGGCAAGCTGCTCGCGCTGCGCGATCACGATCACCTCGTCGCCCGCACGCAGCGCCGTATCCGGGTCCGGCAGGAGGAACTTGGCGTCGCGGTATGCGCAGACGATGCGCGCGCCGCTCGGCAATCCGATATCGGCGACCGGCGCCGCGTCGGCCTGCTGCACCACGAACGAGAATACGCGCGCCTCGCCGCGAATCATGGCCGAAACCTCGAGCGGATCGTGCCCCTCGAACATGTCGGCGAGAAAGCGCCCGATGGTCCGCGACGGAATGATGGTGCTGCGCAGGCCCAGCTCCAGGCAGATGTGCTCGAGCTCGGGGTCGTCGATCTTGGTCACGACGCTGCCGAAGCCGAGCGAGCGTCCGACCAGGCTCGCGATGATGTTCGCCTGGTCCGAGCCGGTGAGGCAGAAAAGGAAGTCGGTGTGTTCGGGATCGGCCTCGCGCAGCACGCCCGGCCTGGCGCCGTCCCCGTGCAAAAAGCCGCAGTCGAGTCCTGGCGTGAGCGCGTCGATTACCGCCTTGTCGCGCTCGATGATCACGACCTCGTGCCCACGCTTGACCAGCAGCCGCGCGCTCATCACCGAAAGCGAACTGGCGCCGACGAATACGGCTCTCATGATTCCGAAGTCCTCCGCGCAAACCAGGTTGCAGGATAAAACAGGATCAACATCGCCACCAGCTCGACCCGGCCGAGCAGCATGTCCGCCGCGAGCACGCCCTTGAGCCCGGCAGGCAGCGCGGGCGAGCTGATTCCGGTCGACAGGCCTACGGTCCCCAGCGCCGAGACCACCTCGAACAGCGCATCCATGGGCGCATAGCCGGCCGCAAGAAACGGCAGCCATGAAGCGAGCGCCACGACCAGGAACAGCAGCACGAACAGCAACGCCCGCAGCGCGTCTTCGGATTCGACCTTGCGTCCGCCCAGGTGCAGCCCGGCCACGGCGCGGCTGGGCATGCTGAGCCGGCGCAGCAGCAGCTGCAGCAGTCGCAGCACCAGGACCGCGCGCAGCAGCTTGATGCCGCCGGCGGTGGAACCGACGGCGCCGCCCACCGTCATCATAACCACCAGCACCAGTTTGGAGGCCGAATCCAGTGCCGCGACCGGGACCGGCGCAAACCCCGTCGTCGTTTGCGCGGACACTGTCAGCAGCGCCAGGCCAGGAAGCGCGCCGGCGGCGCCATCGCCCTCGCGCACGAATGCGATGGCGGCGAGAGCGGCGAAACCGGCGATGAGCGCCGCGCCGAGCGCGCGCAACTCCGGGTCGGACGCGACGCGCCGCCAATCACGCCGGGCCAAGGCGAAATACAGCGGCAGAGAGATCGCGCCGAACAGGCCGATCGCTACGATCGCGGCGCGAGCGGGCCCGCTCGCGATCGCAGCCACGCTCACGCTATGCGGCGCGAAGCCGCCGGTCGAAATCGCGGCGAGCGCGTAGTTCACCGCCTCGGCCGCGCTCAGGCCCAGTCCCGCCAGAATTGCAATCGCGAGCAGCGTGAGCACCATGTAGACGACGCCGACGCGCCGCGCGAACGCGCGCGTTGTGGTCGCAAGATGCTCGCCCGCCTCTGCCGGGTCGACCAGATGGCGCGCCGCGACGTCGTTCCCCAGCAGCAGCGCGACCGACAGCACCACGATGCCGAAGCCGCCGAACCACTGCAGCCAGGCGCGGCCGAACAACAGGGTGCGCGGCAGGCGCTCGACGTCGACGATGGTCGACAGGCCGGTAGTGGTGATTCCCGACACGGCTTCGAACAGCGCATCCTCGATGCGCATGCCGCCCGCCAGCATCGGGAAGCACATGGCAAGGCTGCCGAGCAGGTAGGCCGCCGCGGACACCACGAGCGCCTCGTTCACCTGAATGTGCGCCGGCTCGGTCCTGCGCGCACACGGCCAGCCGAACGCCGTGAGGGCGATGGCCACGGCCAGGTAACGCAGGGCGACGCCGGGCTCGCGAAAATACAGGCCTGCGAGCGCCGGCACCAGAGCCAGCGCGGCGAGCACCAGCGCGAGCTCGCCCAGGTATTTGAGCACCACCGGAATCCGCACCGCATAGGTGAGCGTCGCGATCGATGCCGGTGCCGCCATGCTCAGCCCTCCGGGGAATTCGTGTCCGCGGTGCGGGGCGCAATACCAAGCCCGCGACGCACACCGCGCAGCACGGCGCGCATCATCCCTTCAGCTGCCGCAGCAGCGCGAGCGAGCGGCCCTGAAGCTCGTACGCCGCGCCGGCATCGAAGGTCCCGTCGATTGCCAGCCCCTCCTCGAATGCGGTGTCGAGCTGCGCGCGCCAGCGGCCGCCGGCGTAATCGGGCAGCGTGAACGGGATCGCTTCGTGATGCGCGTTGAACAGCACCAGGAAGTTGTGGTCGCGCACCGGCCGGCCGCGCCCGTCCGTTTCGGTCAGCGCCTCGCCCGCCAAATACACGCCGAGGCAACGCGCGTAGTGCTGGTTCCACTCGTCGTCGGTCATCTCGCCGCCTTCCGGCCGCAGCCAGACGATGTCCTTGATGCCCCTGCCGCGCAAGGGGTGGCCCTTGTAGAAATCGCGCCGCCGGAACACCGGGTGCGCCTGGCGCAGCGCGATGACCCGCTGTGTAAACGCGAGCAGCTTGCGCTTGTCCTCGTCCAGCGCCCAGTCGAGCCAGGAGACCTCGTTGTCCTGGCAGTAGGCGTTGTTGTTGCCGCGCTGGCTGCGGTCGATCTCGTCCCCGGCGAGCAGCATCGGCACGCCCTGCGACAGCAACAGCGTGGCGAGCAGATTGCGCTGCTGGCGCGCGCGCAGCGCGCGCACCGCCGGGTCGTCCGACGGGCCTTCGACACCGCAGTTCCACGACAGGTTGTTGTCGTGGCCGTCACGGTTGCCCTCCTGGTTCGCCTCGTTGTGCTTTTCGTTGTAGGAAACGACATCTTTCAGCGTGAACCCGTCGTGGGCGCTGACGAAGTTGATGCTCGCGTGCGGGCGGCGGCCGCCGTGCCCATACAGATCGCTCGAGCCGGTGATGCGCTGTGCAAACTCGCCGATGAGGCCGCCGTCGCCCTTCCAGTAGGCGCGCATGGTGTCGCGGTACTTGTCGTTCCACTCGGACCAGCCGACGGGGAAATTGCCCACCTGGTATCCGCCCTCGCCCAGATCCCAGGGCTCGGCGATGAGCTTCACCTCGCTCAGCACCGGGTCCTGGCGCAGGATGTCGAAAAACGCGCCCAGCCGGTCCACCTCGTGCAACTCGCGCGCGAGCGCCGAGGCGAGATCGAAGCGGAAGCCGTCGACATGCATCTCTGTGACCCAGTAGCGCAGCGAATCCATGATCAGCTGCAGCACGCGCGGATGCACCATGTTCAGCGTGTTGCCGCAGCCGGTGTAATCCGCATAGTAGCGCCGGCTCTCCGGCGTCAGGCGGTAGTAGGAGGCGTTGTCGATGCCGCGAAACGACAGCGTCGGGCCGAGGTGACTGCCTTCGGCGGTGTGGTTGTAGACCACGTCGAGAATGACTTCCAATCCGGCGGAGTGGAGGGTCTTCACCATGGTCTTGAATTCGGCCACCTTGCCCGAGGCCGAATAGTGCCGCTCGGGCGCGAAATAGCCGATGGTGTTGTAGCCCCAGTAGTTGGTCAGGCCGCGCTCGACCAGGTAGCGGTCGTCGACGAAGGTGTGCACCGGCATCAGTTCGACCGTGGTGACGCCGAGGCGCTTGAGGTACTCGATCGAGGGCGCGCTGGAAAGACCCGCGTAGGTGCCGCGCATCGGCGGTGGAATCTCCGCATTGCGCATGGTGAATCCGCGCACGTGCGTCTCGTAGATGATCATGTCGTTCCAGGGCACGCGCGGGCGCCGGTCTTCGCCCCAGGTGAATGCCGGGTCCGTTACCTTGCATTTGGGCATGCCGCGCGCGCTGTCGCGGCGGTCGAACGACAGGTCTTCGCGCTTGCCGCCCACGGTGTAGCCGAACAGGGCATCGCTCCAGTGCACCTGGCCGTCGATGTTGCGCGCATACGGATCGAGCAACAGCTTGTTCGGGTTGAAGCGGTGTCCTTCCTCGGGTTTGTACGGACCGTGAACACGATAGCCGTAGAGCATGCCCGGGCGCGCCTCCGGCAGATAGCAATGCCAGACCAGATCGGTCTGCTCGCGCAGTTCAATGCGCTGCAGCTCGCGCCGGCCCTCGTCGTCGAAAACGCACAACTCGACCTTGTGCGCATGCTCGGAAAACAGCGCGAAGTTGACGCCTTCGCCGTCCCAGATGGCCCCGCGCGGATACGGACGGCCGGGCCATACGGCGGTAATCGGGTTCATGCTCTATGCCTCGTGGAGGATGCGCTTTCGCAATTGACGCGCCATGGAGTGGATGGGCGCGCTGTCGCGCGCGCCGGTATTTTTGGAGTGTCTGGGGAGTATTATAAGGGTAGTCATGGAGCGGCGTAGATGCCCGTGGCTCGCGCACCCTGGCGCGCGTCATCCGGGGCCGGTCAACCGGGTCTGCCGCGACAATCAACATTGTCGCCAACGCGAGGACTGAATTGCCATGGGCAGCCTTCAGGATCCACCGCAGGATACCCCGGCCGGACGCGCTCCCGCGCGCGCCGCCCCCATGCACCGGACACACGCGCGCAGTGCAGAAGCGGTTCTGCGGGAGCTGGACACTTCGCATGCGGGGCTCGCGCGCGACGAGGTCGGGCGGCGCCTGCGCCGCTTCGGCTACAACGTTCTGCCCCGTGCCGAGCCGCCGTCGCCTCTGCGCGTGTTCCTGCGTCAGTTCCTCAACCCGCTGATCTACGTCCTGCTGATCGCCGCAGTAGTGTCGCTGTTCCTCGCCGACTGGACCGACGCCGGGTTCATTTTTCTGGTGCTGCTGATCAATGCCGCAGTCGGCGCCTGGCAGGAGTACTCGGCGCAGCGCGCAGCTACCGCCCTGCGGCAGCTCGTTACCGTCAGCACGCGCGTGCTGCGCGCCGGAGACGCGTTCGAAATCAACGCCGAGGAGATCGTTCCCGGCGACATCGTGCTGCTCGAATCCGGCAGCAAAGTGCCGGCGGACCTGCGCCTGATCGAAGCGCATGGATTCGAGGTGGATGAATCGCTGCTTACCGGCGAGTCTCTGCCGGTGGGGAAGGATGTGCGCGCCGCACTGGCCGAGGATTGCGCGCTCGCCGAGCGCGTGAACATGGCCTTCGCCGGCACCCTGGTGACGCGCGGGCGCGCGCACGGGGTCGTTGTGGCGACGGGCCTTGCCACCGAACTCGGGCGCATCGCTTCCGCGGTGCTGGGCGCGGCGCTGGCAAAACCGCCGCTGATCGAGCGCATGGAGCACTTCACCTTGCGCATCGCCGTCGCCATCGGCGTCGCCGTGCTGCTGATGGCAGGCGTGGCGCTTTGGCGCGGGACGCCGCCGGTGGAGATATTTTTTCTCGCCGTGGCGCTGGCGGTCTCGGCGATCCCCGAGGGCTTGCCGGTCGCGCTCACGGTCGCGCTCGCGGTCGGCATGCAGCGCATGGCGCGTCGCCGCGTCATCGTGCGCAAGCTGGTCGCGGTGGAAACCCTGGGCTCTTGCACCTTCATCGCCTCCGACAAGACCGGCACGCTTACCGTCAACCAGCTCACCGCGCGCCGCGCACTGCTGCCCGGGATGGCGCCGCTCGAAATCGGCGGCGAGGGAACCGTGCCCAAGGGCGAAATCCTCGCTCCGGACGGCCGGCCGCAGATCGCGCAGATGGCTGCGCTGCGCCGGCTGTGCCGCGCGGCCGTGCTCGCGAACGAGGCGTTCCTCGGGCGGCGCGAAGGCGCATGGGTCCACCACGGCGACGCCGTCGACGTCGGCCTGCTGGTGATGGCGCACAAGGCGGGCGTCACCCTGGCCGCCAAGGATGAATGCCCGGAGCTGGGCGCGATCGCGTACGAGCCCGAGCTGCGCTATTGCGCCAGCCTCAACCTCTGCGGCGCCACCCAACTCGGCTTCGCCAAGGGCGCGCTCGAAGCGATACTTCCGATGTGCACGATCATGGCGACGGCGCATGGCGACGTGCCGATCGACGCACAGGCCATAGAGGACGCGGCCCTCGCCATGGCGGGCGACGGTCACCGCGTTCTCGCGCTGGCCGAAGGCCGCGTGGCGCTCGCGCAGGGCACGCCGCTGGCGCGCGATCACCTGAACGGTCTCACCTTCCTCGGGCTGGTGGGCATGATAGACCCGCCGCGCGCGGAAGCGGCGCACGCGATCGCCGCATGCCGCAAAGCCGGCATCGAAGTCTCGATGGTGACCGGCGACCATCCGGTGACCGCTTTCGCGATCGCGCGCCAGCTCGGCATGGCGGGCGAGAAATCGCAGGTGATCACCGGCGCGCAATTGAGGGAGGCGGCCGAGTCGGGCGATGCCGCCGTGGACGTGTTCACCGCCAACGCACGGGTGTTCGCGCGGGTGGAACCGCAGCAGAAGCTGGACATCGTGCGCTCGCTCATACGGCTGGGCCATGTGGTCGCGGTCACCGGGGACGGCGCCAACGAC
>DATKUQ010000017.1:0-3073 GCA_035530495.1 Burkholderiales bacterium | reverse complement strand
CGAGGTCGCGGCGGCGGAATTCCGCCCGGCCTTCCGAGAAAATTGCCGCGTACGTTTCCGCCTGCGCGAGCGTCGGCTGGTGCGTGTTCGACCAGAACACCCCGCTCGTCACATCGCGGATATAACAGAACGTCCCCCAATTGTCGCAGGTCGTGTCTTCGCGCCAGCGGGTGACCGCAAGGTCTTTCCAGCGGCTGTAGCCGCCGCCCGCGTTGGTGACCATCACGTGGTACCTGCCGTTCGACAACAACTGCACTTCCGGTATCGGCGTGTCCGCGCTGCCGAGCACGCGCACGGGCATTTGCGCTTCCTTGGAAGTCGCGCGGATCGCCGAGAAGTCGGCGGCGTGCAACTGAAACGCGCCGGCCTTGGGCACGCGCTCCTGCAGCAGCAAGGTGGTTGCCTGGAACATCGGGTCCGACTCGAAGCGCTTTTGCATCGGTCGGTCGAGGAGCAGATGGGCAAGCGACAGAAATATCATGCCCTGGTGATGCGCCATGAACGAGCGGATCACGGCGCCGGCTTGCCCGCGCGGCAGACGCGAAGGGGTGTAGTCGATCGCTTCGTAAAATCCGAATGGCCCTTGCATGCCCTCAGCCGCGAGCCGCTGCAGATTCTGGCACGCGCGTTCGGGCGCGACCATCAAGGCGAGCGCGGTGGCATAGGGCGCAATCACCAGATCCTCGGCCAGTCCACGCTTGAGACCAAGACCGGGCACGCCGAACGCGCGGTACTGGTAATTGAGCGCAACATCGACCGCGTTGTAGCCGCATTCCGAGATACCCCAGGCGACGCCGCGCTGCTTTCCATAGACGATCTGTCGCTCCACCGCCGCGCGGTAGGTCTGGTCGAGCAGCGTGTTTTCGTAGCTGGGCATCACCAGCAGCGGCATCAGGTACTCGAACATCGAGCCGCTCCAGGACATCAGGGTGGATTCGCCGCCGGCAGAGGTGAGCAGGCGCCCCAGCGCAAACCAGTTCTCTTGCGGCAGCTCGCCTTGCGCGATCGCCACGAAGCTTGCGAATCTCGCCTCCGAAGCGAGCAGATCGTAGCAACTCGCGTCCTGGCGGCGTTCGCCGACGTTGTAGCCGATCGCGAGCAGATGGCGCGACTTGTCATAGAGGAAGTCATACTGCATTATGGCCATTGCGCCTGCCTGCGCTGCGAGGCGTTCGATCCGCGCGATCCGCTCCCGCGCGTGGCGGCTCGCCGCGGCGAGGTGGTGCCGCATCTGTTCAAGGCACTCGCGCTCCGCTGGGGCCGCGGCAGGGAGCGGCGTTTGTTCGATTGTCGCCGACCAGCGCGTCTCCAGGCTCGCGAGCTCGCGCAGCGTCGGTATCCCGCTGCCATCCAGGAGCTGACGCAGTCTGTCTGCTGCAGCCGGCAGCGCCAACCATGGCGCGAGCAAGGCGAGTTCGTCGAGCGCGTCGCGGCATTGCCGGGCCAGCGCTTGCGCCCACCACTGCGGGTCGCCCTGCGGCGCGCCGGTGGCGGCTTTATCCTGGCCGGCGAGGCTGGCGGCCAACTGCGCCGCAGACTTCGCCAGCTCGTTCAAACCAGCCAGCGCCGCCGCGAGCGTGGCAGGCCGAGAGTCGTAGGCAGACTCCAGCTGTTTCCGCAGCCGGTCGAGCAGGAGCAGTGCAGCCGGTGCCGCTTCTGCGGCTGCGCCCGCGAGCGCCGTCAGGGTGTCGGACAAACCTTCGAACAAGCGCGGCGCAAGAATCCTGTGATCGGGCAGTGCGAGCAGTCCGGGGCGCAGGGTGAGCAAATGGCCGGCGAGATTTCCGCTGTCCACCGACGAAATATAAAGCGGTGTCAGCGGCTTGAGCGACTGCGTGTCGTACCAGTTGTAAAAGTGGCCCTGGTGCCGTTGCAGCGTTGCCATGGTATCGAGTGCGTTCGCCGTGCGCTCGATGAGTTGTCCGGGGGAAAGGTAGCCGAAATCGTAGGCCGACAGATTCGCCAGCAGCGAAAGCCCCATGTTGGTCGGCGAGGTGCGATGCGCAAGCACGGCAACCGGGTGCTCCTGATAATTGTCCGGCGGCAGCCAGTGGTCTTCGGCGCCGACGAAGGTCTCGAAAAAAGCCCAGGTCTTGCGCGCAACATTGCGCAGAAAAGCGGTCTGGTCGGCCGTGAGCCGCGCTTCGCGGCGCGCCAGCGGCCGGCTGATCCACCAGGCGATTGCGGGTGAGGCCAGCCACAGGAGCAGGAGCGGTCCGGCCACCGTCAGCGTGGCCGGTGCCGATGCCGCCAGATAGATTGCAGCGCTAGCGGCTGTAAAGGGAGCGATCCACATCGATCGGCAGCAGGCGAGGAAGCCGCAGTCATTTTCGCGGGCCCAGCGGCCCGAGGGCATCCATTCCAGCAGCCGTTTGCGGCTAACGAATATGCGCCAGTTGGTGCGCAGGATCGCGCCCAGGCTGAAGTAGGCCTCGTGGGGCAGGAACGCGAGCGCCAGCGCCGCCTGCGCGAAGTGCGCGCGCGCCGAGCGCAGTGTTGCGGCGAGATGCTGACCGGGCAGCGTGTCCCGGGGCTTGCGCAACAGGCCGACACTTGTGGCGATCAGAGGCAGCACCAGGAAGACGCCGATCACCGCGAGGGTCCAGAACCAGGCTGCTTGCAGGACGGTCCACCCAAGCAGCAACAGAAGCGTCAATGCCGCGGGAACCAGGCTGCGCCGCAGGTTATCGAGGATCTTCCATTGGGACAGTGCCGAGAGCGGATTTGTTTGGCGGCCGGCAGCCGGGCTTGCGCTGTTGCCAGGCACGCGCCGCAGCAACCAGGATGCAATCTGCCAATCCCCGCGTATCCAGCGGTAGCGGCGGCTTACGTCGGCGCTGTAGCTCGACGGATATTCCTCGTATACCTGCACGTCGCTCAATAGCCCGGAGCGTGCATAACAGCCTTCCAGCAGGTCGTGGCTGAGTATCCGGTTATCGGGGAATCGTCCCTTGAGCGCTTGCTCGAACGCGTCGACGTCGTAAATGCCTTTGCCGATGAACGAGCCCTCGCCGAACACATCCTGGTACACATCGGAAACGGTGCGCGTATACGGATCGATGCCGGCTTCGCT
>DATKUQ010000016.1:0-2595 GCA_035530495.1 Burkholderiales bacterium | reverse complement strand
CAGCGCATGGGCCTGTTCGCCGGCAGCGGCGTGGGCAAGAGCGTGCTGCTCGGCATGATGGCGCGCTATACCAGCGCCGATGTCATCGTGGTCGGGCTGATCGGCGAACGCGGCCGCGAAGTGAAGGAATTCATCGAGGACATCCTCGGCCCCGATGGGCTTGCGCGCTCGGTGGTGGTCGCCGCACCCGCCGACACCAACCCGCTGATGCGTCTGCAGGGCGCCGCCTACGCCACCGCGATTGCCGAGAATTTCCGCGACCAGGGCAAGCATGTGCTGCTGATCATGGATTCGCTCACGCGCTTCGCCATGGCGCAGCGCGAGATCGCGCTCGCCATCGGCGAGCCGCCGGTGACCAAAGGTTATCCGCCCTCGGTATTCGCCAAACTGCCGCAGCTGGTGGAGCGCGCCGGCAACGGCGACGCGGGCGGTGGATCGATCACCGCTTTCTATACGGTGCTGGTCGAAGGCGACGACCTGCAGGACCCGATCGCCGACAGCGTGCGCGCGATTCTCGACGGCCACATCGTGCTCTCGCGCTCGCTCGCCGATCAGGGTCACTACCCCGCCATTGACATCGAGGCCTCGATCAGCCGCGTGCTTCCCAATGTCGTCAGCACGGAGCAGCTGGAGCTGGTGCGCCGCTTCAGATCGCTCTATGCGCGCTACCAGCGCAGCCGCGACCTGATCAGCGTCGGCGCCTACAGCAGCGGCCACGATCCCGCGCTGGACCAGGCGATCCAGATGCAGCCGCAACTTGCGCGCTTTCTGCAGCAGGGGATGCGCGAGTGCCAGTCCTACGCCGGCAGTGTCAGCCAGCTTTCTGCCCTGTTCCCGCCGGAAATAGTGCCGATAACGAACTAGCGACCAAGAAGGAGAAAGTCCATGTCCAAGCCCTTTCCCATGCAGATTCTGCTCGACCTCGCGCAGGAAGGTTGCGATGCCGCGGCGATGCGATTGGGCGTCGTCAACGGTCATGACCGGGATATGCAGCAGCGGCTGAAATTGCTGCTCGAGTACCGCGGCGAGTACACCGCGCGCCTCGCCAGCATCGCCCAGTCCGGCATGCAAAGCGTCGGCTGGCGCAATTTCCACAATTTCATCGACAAGCTCGACGCCGCCATAGAGCAGCAGCGCGAACTGGTGGCTGCGGCCAAGCGGGAGGTGGAAACCGGCCAGATCTACTGGCATGCGCAACAGCGTCGGCTCAAGTCCTTCGACACCCTTTCCCAGCGTCACTATTCGGCCGAGCGAAAGAGCGAGGCGCGCCAGGAACAGAAAGAGCAGGACGATTTCGCGCTGAGGGGTTTCTTGAGCCAGCGCTCGATGTTGGGCTAAACGCAGTTCCGGCGGCACGCCGTTTGCGATCGCTTGAGCGCATTCGGTTCCGTCATTTACCGCTCTGACCGAAGGATGCCCCTTGATCGAACTTTCTGCCGCTTCGAACGCTCCCGCTCCGGCTGCCGCTGCACGCCAGTCCGCAAATTCGGCCGCTGCAACACCGGCCGACGCCACGTTCCAGGAGGCGCTGGCGGAGCAACTTACCCCGGCTCCGTCTGAGCAAGCCAAGCCGGGACCAAGCGTGGCCAGCGTTGACGCCAAAGCAAAGCCCCGCCCCGAGTCCGAGAGCGAAACCGCAAAAAAGCCTGCAAGCGCGAGCGATGCATCCGTAATTCCTGGATGCGCCGCCCTGATCCCGTTTGCGCCAACGCTCCCCGGCGCACCGGTCCTGCCGCAGGCGGATTCAGCGACGGCCCGGACGTCGCCGGCACTGGCCGCCGTGACTGCACGCGCCACTGCGTCCATCGCGCCATCGGCGGCATCCGCCGCGGCCCCGACGTCCCGGGCTTTGGCCGCCGTGACTGCCTCGACGCCCGCTCCCGCCACCGCGTCCATTGCGCCGTCGGCAGCATCCCCCGCAGGCCCGGCGTCTCAGGCTTCGGCCACCACGACCACGGCCGCCTCAGCGCCCGCGCTCGCCGCTGCGTCCTCCGCGCCGGCGGCAGCAGCCGGCATCGCCTGGACCTCGCCTGCCTTGGCCGCCATGGCCGCGTCACTGTCCGCGCGCACCGCTGCGTCTACCGCGCCGCCAGCGCCGTCCGGCAAGGCCTTGCCATCGCCCGCATTGTCAGCGCCTGGTATCGACGCCACAGCGTCCACGCACGATTCACGCGCGCCCGCATCCGCCGCCACGCAGGCCGACCCGACATTGCCGACAGCCTCTGCGTCGGCAGACTCCGCCGCGCCCGGCAACATACGATCCGCAGTTGCGTCCGATGCCAAACTGCTGGAACCGCAGAAAGCGACACAAGCTGCAACGAACCATGCCGGCGATGCGGCGCCGCCGGCGACGCTGCTGCCGTTCGCGGCGCCGGCGCAGATCGCGCCGGCGCCGAACGCTGTGCCGGTCGCCACGCTCGACGCGCACCTTGCGGACCGCGGCTGGGATCAAGGTCTGGGCGACAAGTTGGTATGGATGGCGGGGCAAGGGCACCAGATGGCGCAACTGCACCTGAATCCCCCCGATCTCGGTCCGCTGAAAATCACGCTCACGCTCACCCATGACCAGGCCAGCGCCCAGTTCTTTTCCGCCCA
>DATKUQ010000015.1:0-3460 GCA_035530495.1 Burkholderiales bacterium | reverse complement strand
TAAATCGCCGGCGATTTCATCGAATGCCGCGTCCTTGTGTGGGAAGCTCTGGTCAAGTTCATTTCGCATTAAGAGCTTCCTCTGACTTGTGGGGGCTGCCAGGGGGCCATGCCCCCTTGTTCATATTATGTTCAGAGGGTTTTAACAAAATCCAAGACCTCCTGTACATGACCTGGAATCTTGACGCCGCGCCACTCGCGCAGCAGCACATCCCCGCTGCCGAGGACGAAGGTGCTGCGCTCGATGCCGCGCACCTGCTTGCCGTACATGTTCTTCATTTTGATTACCCCGAACTGGGTGCACACCTTCTCTTCGCTGTCCGCAAGCAGCTCGAAAGGAAAGCCGTGCTTCGCCTTGAAGCCTTCATGCGATTTGAGCGTGTCGCGCGAGACGCCGTAGACGCCGCAGCCCAGCTTTTGAAATTCCGGGTAGAGATCGCGAAACTGCACGCTCTCGGTGGTGCAGCCCGGCGTGTTGTCCTTGGGGTAGAAGTACAGCACCAGGAATTTGTCTTTGGCTTCGGACAGGCGGAACTGGGTGCCGCCGGTGCTGAGTAGGGAAAAATCGTCAACCTTGTCATTCTCTTGCATAAATGTTGTAGGCCCGCCTGTGACTGTCCGACTGTATTGTTGATGAATTGGGGTGGGAACGCAACCTTGATCGTAAGTATCTCAGGCGAGAAAGCTTTCCAGTTGCCGCGCGACTTCCTCGGGCCGCTCCTCGGGCAGGTAATGGCCGCAGTCCAGCGCCTCGCCGTGCACTTCACGCGCGAGCGCGCGCCATTCGGCGAGGCAATCGAACTGCTGCTCGATGACGCCGTGTCTTCCCCACAGTGCGAGTACCGGACACGACAGCCTGCTTGCCTCGTCTGCGCTGTCGTGTTCCAGGTCGATGGATTCGGCCGCGCGGTAATCTTCGCAGCTGGCGTGAATCGCGGCCGGGTCGGAAAAGCAGCGCAGGTATTCGGCCATCGCTTCGGGCGCGAACGCTTTGAGGCCGCCGTAACGCCGGCCCATCTGGTACTTGATGAAAAATTCCGGGTCGGCGCCGATCAGCGTTTCCGGGAACGGTGCGGGCTGGATCAGCAAGAACCAGTGAAAATAGGCCTTCGCGAAAGCGCGGTCGGTGCGCGCGTACATGGATCGCGTCGGGCAGATGTCGAGCACGACGAGCTTTTTCACGCGCTCGGGATGATCCAGGGCAAGGCGGTGCGCGACGCGGGCGCCGCGATCATGGCCGACAAGATGGAACTCGGGGTAGCCCAACGCTTGCATCACCTCGACCTGATCCAGCGCCAGGGCGCGCTTGGAATAATTGCTGTGATCGGGCAGACCGGCGGGCTTGGACGAATCGCCATAGCCGCGCAGATCCGGCGCCACCACGGTGTAATTTTGCGCCAGGCGCGGCGCGATCTTATGCCAGATGCAGTGCGTTTGCGGGTAGCCGTGCAGCAATAGCAGCGCCGGCCCCTGGCCGCCGTGCACGAGATTGATGGTAGCGCCGCTCACCGCTATTTGCCGGCGCTCGAATCCGGGAAAGAGCGCGCTCATCGGACTGCCTGGTCGCTGCACGCGCAGGCCGTATTAAAAATGCGGCCCGCGGCGCGGCCCATCGGGCTCATGCAAGGAACTCCTTCCCTTGCAACGCGAGCGTGCCCGACCTGCCGGGAATTTCGCCCATGATCACTTCGTGCCGCGGCAGAGCCTGCGGTTTTAGCGTGGCGAACAGGTCGCGCGTGCGCACCAGCTCATAGCCCATGGACTTCCAGCCCGCGAGCAAAGCGTCGAACACCGGCAGCAGTTTCATGCCCTCCAACTCGGCATGCAGGGTGTAGACATGGCCGCTCGGCAGCGGGTCCTGCGACAGCTTGAGCACATGATCTGCAACGTTGTCAGCGGTCAGGCCGTCGACGCCGATCAGCTCATCCAGAGTGGGCAGGGTGGTTGGCAGTTGCGGGCAGGCGATGATTTCGCCGCGCCAGATCGGAATAAAAGGACAGCGGCCGCGCGTATCCGAGCAGTAGTCGAAGCCCAAGCGCTGGGTCAGGCGCAGCGCGTGCAGGTTCGTCTGCCAGCCGGCGGCGCCATGGGTGCGCGCGGGTTCGCCGAAGATTTCCGCAAAGCGCTGGTAGGCCGCGCCCATTTGCTCGCCGGTCCAGCGCTCGCCGCGCCGCGCGACATGATCCTGCCATTTGACATGGTCCCAGGTATGAATGCCCACCTCGAAGCCCGCGTCGCGCGTGCTGCGCAGGACGTCGGCGCAGCGCTTGCCTATGTCGGGACCGGGCAGCAGCGTGCCGTAGAGCAGGGTCTTGAGGCCGTAGTGCTCCAGCACCGAGGTGCGCGCCACCTTCTTCATGAAGCCGGGTCGCAAGGCGCGCGTGATCGCGCGCCCGGTGTGGTCCGGTCCGAGGCTGAACAGAAACGTCGCGCCGGCTTGGTGCTTCTTCAGGATTTCGACCAGCCGCGGCACGCCTTCGCGCGTGCCGCGATAGGTATCGACGTCGATTTTCAGTGCCAGTTTCACGACGGTTTCAGTCTATTTTGCCGGGGCGGGAAACGGGGTGCGCCGCACGGGACAGGTCGTTCCTGTGGTCGCGAAGCCGCGGCGGCGATGCGGCGCGCGGTCTGGTTCAATCTACGAGGTGGCGCGCTTCGGCGACATGGCTGCGATAGAAGTCGAAAATGTGCTTCATCGCCTGCGGCATGGTGACCTTAGGCTTCCAGGCGAGGTCCTTGCAGGTGTTGGTGATTTTCGGCACGCGGTTCTGCACGTCCTGGTAGCCCTTGCCGTAATACTGCGCCGAGCTGGTGTTGACCAGTTTCACCTTTTTCGCATGGCTGCGGTATTCGGGGTATTCGAGCGCCAGTTTCAGCATCATCTCGGCCAGTTCCCTGACCGAGTAATTGTTTTTCGGATTGCCGATGTTGTAGATTTTTCCGCTCGCCACGCGCGCCGGATTGTCGATGATCTTGAGCAGCGCGTCGATGCCGTCGTCGATATAGGTGAAGGCGCGCTTCTGCGTGCCGCCATCCACCAATTTGATGTTCTCGCCGCGCACGATATGGCCGAGGAACTGGGTGATCACGCGCGAGCTGCCTTCCTTGGGGGTGTTGATCGAATCCAGCCCCGAGCCGATCCAGTTGAACGGCCGGAACAGCGTGTAGTCGAGGCCCTCCTGCATGCCGTAGGCGTGGATCACCCGGTCCATCAATTGCTTGGCGCAGGAATAGATCCAGCGCGGCTTGTTGATCGGGCCGAGCACCAGTTCGGAGGACTCCGGGTCGAACGCGCGGTCGCGGCACATGCCGTAGACTTCCGAGGTCGAGGGAAAGACGACGCGTTTCTTGAACTTGACCGCGGAGCGGATGATGGGCAGGTTGGCTTCGAAGTCGAGTTCGAACACGCGCAACGGCGCCTTTACGTAGGTCGCCGGCGTGGCGATCGCCACCAGCGGCAG
>DATKUQ010000014.1:0-11518 GCA_035530495.1 Burkholderiales bacterium | reverse complement strand
GTATTCCATAGTGGTGATTCCAGGCGATGCCTTCGAAAAACGGATAGACGAAGCCCACCAGCAGGAATGTGGCCGCGAGCTGCGGGTAGAAGCGCGCGCGCTCGGCGATACCGCCGGAGACGATCGCCGGCACGGCACCGGCGAAAGTCAGCAGAAAGAAAAATCGCACCAGTTCATAACCGTTCTTCTGCGCCAGATGCTCGGCGCCGCTGAGAAAGCCCACGCCGTTGGCTACGCCGTAGCCGATGAAAAAATAGGCGACCGTGGACACGGAAAAATCGCTCAGGATTTTCACCAGCGCATTGACCTGGTTCTTCCAGCGCACCGTTCCCAGTTCGAGGAAGGCGAAACCCGAGTGCATGGCGAGCACCAGGATGCCCCCGAGCAGGATGAACAGCACGTCACCGGCCGATTTGAAGTGTTCCATACGCCTCCTTTGGACTGAACATTGGAATTGTGTCGCGGGCACGCACCTGCGGTGCGCCTAAAAAATATTTTGCGCATTATGAAGATTTTCGCGCGGTTTGTATCCCCTCGACGTCATGGACGTCGACTTGTGCCTTGTGCTAGCGTGCCGCATCCATGATTCCCTGGCTCGAACGCGACGATCCCTTCCCGCCACTGGCAAGCGCGCTGAAGCATCCCAATGGCCTGCTCGCCGCCGGTGCCGATCTGTCGCCCGCGCGCCTGCTCGCCGCCTACCGCCAGGGCATATTCCCCTGGTATTCCGCCGGCGAGCCCATCCTTTGGTGGAGCCCTGACCCGCGCATGGTGCTGGTTCCGTCCGAATTGAAAATCTCGCGCTCGCTCGCGAAAACCCTGCGCAACCGTGGCCACGAGATTCGTTTCGACAGCGCTTTCGAGGCAGTGATGCATGGCTGCGCCACCAGGGGCGCCGATGCGGCCGGGCCCGGCACCTGGATCACCGATGAAATGCGCACCGCCTATCTGCGCCTGCATGAACTGGGGTATGCGCACTCGGTGGAAACCTGGATCGGAGGCGAATTGGCGGGCGGCTTGTACGGCGTCGCCATAGGCCGCATGTTCTACGGCGAGTCCATGTTCACCCGGGTGCGCGATGCCTCGAAGATGGCGATGGTGAGCCTGGTACGGCGCCTGCAACGCCACGGCTACGGCATGATCGATTGCCAGATGCACACCGGGCACCTTGCGCGTCTCGGCGCGCGCGCGATCCCGCGCAGCGAATTTTCACTGCGGCTGCGGGAATTGGTAGACTATGGCATGAGCCCGAACAAGTGGAACATGCCGGAAGCCGATAACGATGTCTTTGCTTAGCGACCTGCCGCACACAGTCCTGCAGTTCTACGTGACCGCGCCCTACCCCTGCAGCTATCTGCAACAGAAGATGGCGCGCTCCCAGGTCGCAACGCCCAGCCACCTGATCTCGAATGAGGTGTACGGTGAACTGGTGCGGGCCGGATTCCGCCGCAGCGGCATTTTCACCTACCGCCCCCACTGCGATGCCTGCCGCGCCTGCGTTCCGGTGCGCATCCCGGTGGCGGAGTTCGAAGCCGCGCGCGCCCAGCGCCGCGCATGGAAGCGCCACTCCGTGCTCGACGCCGCGGCGCAAAGCCTGCGTTTTCGCAACGAGCATTACGCGCTCTACCTGCGCTACCAGACCGACCGCCATTCGGGCGGCGGCATGGACCAGGACAGCCGCGACCAGTATTCCCACTTCCTGCTGCAAAGCCGGGTCAATACACGCCTGATCGAATTCCGCGAGGCGGGCAAGCTGGTGATGGTGTCCATTATCGACGTGCTCGCGGACGGGGTGTCTTCCGTGTATACCTTTTTCGAGCCGGGCACCGCATCGGCCAGCTTCGGCACCTACAACATCCTGTGGCAAATCGAGCAGTGCCGCATCCTGGGGCTGCCCTACCTGTATCTCGGTTACTGGATCAGGAACAGCCGCAAAATGGCCTACAAGGCGAGGTTCCGCCCGATCGAGGGCCTCATCGATGGCGAGTGGCGCCGCCTCGGCAGCGAGGAGCTCGATTAGCCGGCCGAGCGCCTTCGGCGCACCGATCCGTTTTCGCTGCCGGCCGCGGCGCGCCAGCTTTCATCCGGCGTCGCCCTGCCCGCTGTAAAATTGCGCCATGCTGTATTCCTTGGCACGTCCGCTTCTGTTCGCACTGGATCCCGAAGTCGCGCACGCTCTCGCTCTCACGTCGATCAAGCTGCTGGAGCGCGCCGGCATGGCTTCGGCGCTGGCCGGCACCGCGCCGGCGCGCAGCGTCAAACTCATGGGCCTCGAGTTTCCCAATGCGCTCGGCCTGGCTGCAGGACTGGACAAGAACGGCGAATACATCGACGCACTTGCGGCGCTGGGCTTCGGCTTCATCGAAATCGGCACGGTCACGCCGCGCCCGCAGCCCGGCAACCCCAAACCGCGCTTGTTCCGTCTGCCCGAGGCCGACGCGCTGATCAATCGCATGGGCTTCAACAACCAGGGCGTCGAACAGCTAGTCGCCAATGTGCTGCGCGCGCGTTACCGCGGCGTGCTCGGCATCAACATCGGCAAGAATTTCGACACGCCGATCGCGCGCGCTGCCGACGACTACGAGTTCTGCCTGGCGAAAGTGTATGCGCATGCGAGCTACGTCACGGTGAACGTGTCCTCGCCCAACACAAAGGATCTGCGCCAGTTGCAGGGTGCGGACGAACTCGGCGCTCTCGCGGGCAAGCTTAAGACCGAGCAGCAACGTCTGGCGGATGCGCAAGGACGCTATGTGCCTCTGGTGCTCAAGATCGCGCCCGACCTCGCCGATGCCGAGCTCGAGGCCATCGCCAAATGCCTGCTGCGGCACAAGCTGGACGGCGTCATCGCCACCAATACCACGGTTTCGCGCGCCGGCGTGGCAGGGCTGCGCCACGCCGGCGAGCGCGGCGGGCTGTCCGGCGCGCCGCTGCGCGATGCGTCGACCGCAGTGATCCGCAAGCTGGCGCGCCTGCTCGACGGCGCGGTGCCCATCATCGGCGCCGGCGGCGTAATGAGTGCGGATGATGCGCGCGCCAAGCTCGCGGCCGGCGCCAGCCTGGTGCAGGTCTACACCGGACTCATCTATCGCGGTCCGCAGTTGATAGGCGAAATCCTGCGCGCCCTGCCCGCGGCCGGCTCATGAGCCCGCCGGGCCGTCCCAAGGGCGAATCCTTGGCGCAAAGCGACAAGTTAAGCCAATGAACGACGAAGCGCTCGCCAGCAAAATCGACGCCCTGCTGCCGCAGACCCAGTGCACCAAATGCGGCTACAGCGGCTGCCTGCCTTATGCGCGGGCGATCGCGTCGGGCGCGGCCGATATCAATCAGTGCCCGCCCGGAGGCGCCGCCGGCATCGCCAAGCTCGCCGCGCTGCTCGGACGCGAGCCCAAGCCGCTCAATCCGGCCAAGGGCGCGGAGCGCGCACGCGCGCTCGCGCTGATCGATGAGGCGCGCTGCATCGGCTGCACCCTGTGCATACAGGCCTGTCCGGTGGATGCCATCGTCGGCGCGGCCAAGCTGATGCACACGGTGATCGCCGAACTGTGCACAGGCTGCGAATTGTGCCTGCCGCCTTGCCCGGTCGATTGCATAGACATGGTGCCGCTGCCGCAAGCGGACGCGCCGTGGACGCAGGCCATGGCCGATGCGGCGCGCGCGCGCTTCGAGTTTCGCGGCCTGCGCCTCGCGCGCGAGGCAGCCGAACGCGCCGAGCGCCTGGCGCGCAAGGCGCAAGGCGAGCCCGGACAAGCGATGCCCGACGCCAAGAAGGCGGCGATTCTCGCCGCGATGGAGCGCGCCAGGGCGCGCAAGGGCGGCATCGCGCCCAGGAACACGGAGAATCTTTCGCCGCAGGTTCTGGCCGAAATCGCCGCCATCGACGCGCGCCGCATGGTGGCGAAAAAGCGATGAATCCCGCGAAACGCCGGAAAATCTTCGAGCGTTTTCAGACGGCGAATCCGGAGCCGCGCGGCGAACTCGAATACCGCACGCCGTTCGAACTCCTGATTGCCGTGATCCTGTCGGCACAGGCCACCGACAAGAGCGTAAATCTGGCCACGCGCGGCCTGTACCGCGTGGCGCGCACGCCGCAGCAAATGCTCACCCTCGGCATGGAAGGGCTGATCGCCCATATCAAGCGCATCGGGCTATATCGCACCAAGGCGAAAAACATACTCGCCACCTGCGAGCTGCTGCTGCAAAGGCATGATGGCAAGGTGCCGCACGAGCGCGCGGCGCTGGAGCGGCTGCCCGGGGTCGGGCGCAAAACCGCGAACGTGGTGCTGAACATCGCTTTCGGCCAGCCGACCATCGCCGTGGACACGCATATTTTTCGCATTGCCAACCGCAGCGGCATCGCGCCCGGCAAGACCCCGCTGGAGGTCGAACAGAAGTTGCTGAAATTCGTGCCTCCGGAGTTCCGCCTGCACGCCCACCACTGGCTGATCCTGCACGGTCGCTATGTGTGCAAGGCGAGAAAACCGGACTGTCCGAAGTGCCTGATAGCGGACTTGTGCGAATACAAAACCAAGGAAGATCGTGCTTAGTGATTCGTGGCTCCTTGCTCGGTCTACTAACCACGACTCACGAACCACGAACCACTAACCCATGTTCAACCCCAGCCGCGATCAGGTCAGACAATTTTTCTTCGATACCTGGCGCAAGTACCGCGAACGCGAAGCGCTGGCCGGGCTGGAGCAGCTCGCGCTGACGGTGATCCTGCTGCATCCGGAATACCAGCCGGTGCTGGACGATCCCGAGCGTTACCAGGATCGGGACTACCGGCCCGAGGCGGGCGATACCAACCCGTTTCTGCACATGAGCATGCACTTGGCGATCGAGGAGCAGTTGTCCATCGATCAGCCGCCGGGCATCGGGCTCGAGTTTGCGCGCATCGCAGCGAAATCCGGCGACCGGCATGCCGCCTGTCATCAAGTCATGGAATGTCTTGCCGAGACCGTGTGGCGCGCGCAGCGCGACGGCGTGGCGCCGGACACCCCGGCTTACCTCGAATGTCTGAAGCGGCGCTGAGCGCCAATCGGAATTATTGCGCCAGCCGTTGCTCAGGTATGACTTGCAGGCTGCCCTTCAGACTGCTGATGTAGGCCGCAAGATCCTCGATGTCCTGCTTCGACAGAGCGCTCGCCTGCGCGCCCATGATCGGGTTCTTGCGCGCGCCTGACTTGTAGTCGAGCAACGCGCGCTCGAGGTAGTCCTCGTGCTGGCCGGCCAAGCGCGGATAATCGGGCGAAACCGGGGTGTTGAAATCGGCGCCGTGGCAGGCCTCGCAAACCGTTGCTTTCTTCGCGCCCGCTGCGGCATTGCCGCCGGCGTATACGAACTGGCTGGTGCAAGCCAGCAGGGCGATTAGCAATGTTTTTTTCACGATCGCTCCTTTATTTGCTACCGCGGGAAAAATAGGCGGCGATATCCGCGATGTCCTGATCGGACAGGCTTCCCGCGACAGCGCGCATCGAGGGATGGCTGCGCGCGCCGGATTTGTACTCGTGCAGCGCCTTGGCGATATAGGCCTGCTGCTGCCCCATGATCAGCGGCACATGGTAGACATGCGGGTAGGCCGTCCGGTAATCGGGGATGCCGTGACAGCCTTCGCACATGGAGATCTTGCCCTTGGCAGCCGCCGCATTGCCCACCAGCGCCTGCGCGAGCGCCGGGCCAGCCAGGATGAGCAGAACAAAACCCAGAATTGTTTTTTTCATCGTCTTCACTTCCAACGTCGGATACGGAGCAGGTTCAGAACGCCATCTGCCGCCAAAGTTCAATGGGCCGTGGATTCTATACGATAGGCAGAGAGCGAGTAAAGAGCCAATTTGCGTGCGCCAGCCCCGAGACTGCGCCTGCCGCCTGTGCCCGGCAGGCGGGCGCAGGCGGCCAAGCCGCAGCTGCGCCCGCCCGTCGTATAATACTTTTTTTTCTTCAGGGTATTGCCATGCGTTTCCACGGTTCCGCCAACTACATCTCGACCGACGACCTGACCCTCGCCGTCAACGCCGCCGTGACGCTGCAGCGCCCGCTGTTGATCAAGGGCGAACCCGGAACCGGAAAGACCATGCTGGCCGAGGAAGTGGCCAAGGCGCTCGGCCTGCGCATCTTCGAGTGGCACATCAAATCCACCACCAAGGCGCAGCAGGGCCTGTATGAATACGATGCGGTATCGCGCCTGCGCGATTCCCAGCTCGGCGACCCGCGCGTGCACGACATCAACAACTACATCGTCCGCGGTACGCTGTGGCAGGCGTTCACAGCGGAGGAGCCTGTGGTGCTGCTGATCGACGAAGTCGACAAGGCCGACATCGAGTTCCCCAATGACCTGCTGCGCGAGCTCGACCGCATGGAGTTCTACGTGTACGAGACGCGCGAACTGGTCAAAGCCAAGCACCGCCCTATCGTGTTCATCACCTCCAACAACGAAAAGGAGCTGCCCGACGCCTTCCTGCGGCGCTGCTTCTTCCATTACATCCGCTTCCCGGACAAGGAAACGATGGAGAAGATCGTCGATGTGCACTATCCCGGCATCAAGAAGCACCTGCTGCGCGAGGCGCTGGAAGTGTTCTTCGAGGTACGCGAGGTGCCGGGACTGAAGAAGAAGCCCTCCACCTCGGAACTGCTCGACTGGCTCAAGCTGCTGCTCGCCGACGATATTTCGCCCGAGGCGCTGAGGAGCAAGGACAAGAAGACCATCATCCCGCCGCTGCACGGCGCGCTGCTCAAGAACGAGCAGGACGTGCACCTGTTCGAGCGGCTGATTTTCATGTCGCGGCACAACCGATAGCGCGAGCGCTAGCGCAGCGCCAGTATCCCGGTCTCGGTAATCATGCTGATCGATTTCTTCCTCAAACTGAAGGCAGCCAAGCTTCCGGTCACGACCAAGGAATACCTCATGCTCGTCGAGGGCATGCAAAAAGGCGTAGCCGGCGCCTCGATCGACAATTTCTACTATTTCGCCCGCACCTGCCTGGTCAAGGACGAGGCCAACTTCGACAAGTTCGATCGCGCCTTCGGTGAATACTTCAAGGGCGTCGAGGCCGTCATGGGCGTGGAGGCGGACATCCCGCTCGAGTGGCTGCGCAAGCAGGCCGAGCTCAACCTGAGCCCGGAGGAGAAAGCCAAGATCGAAGCCATGGGCGGCTGGGAAAAGCTCATGGAAACGCTGAAGAAGCGTCTGGAGGAACAGAAAGGCCGGCACCAGGGCGGCAGCAAATGGATAGGCACCGGCGGCACCTCGCCCTACGGCGCCTACGGCTACAACCCCGAGGGCATACGCATCGGCCAGGAGGGATCGCGCAACCGCTCGGCGGTGAAAGTGTGGGACCAGCGCGAATACCAGAACCTCGACGACCAGGTGGAACTCGGCACGCGCAACATCAAGGTTGCGCTGAGGAGACTGCGCCGCTTCGCCCGCGACGGCGCGCCCGAGGAGCTTGATCTGGACGGCACCATCGCGTCCACCGCCAGAAAAGCCGGAATGCTCGACATCCTGATGCGGCCCGAGCGCCACAACAAGGTCAAGGTGCTGCTGTTTTTCGACATCGGCGGCTCGATGGACGACCACATCAAGCTATGCGAGGAGATGTTTTCCGCTGCGAAGACCGAATTCAAGCACATGGAGTATTTCTACTTCCACAATTGCCTGTACGACTACGTGTGGAAGGACAACCGCCGCCGCCACTCCGAACGCACGCCGACCGTGGACATCATGCACAAGTACGGGCACGACTACAAACTGATCTTTGTCGGCGACGCCACCATGAGCCCCTACGAAATCCTGCAGCCGGGCGGCTCGATCGAATATTCCAACGACGAGGCGGGCGCGGTGTGGCTGCGGCGCATGCTCGACGTCTATCCGAAAGCGATCTGGCTCAATCCGGAGCCGGAACAGCTCTGGCCCTACCGCCAGTCGATCTCGGTCATCCGCGAGATCATGGAAGCGCGCATGTACCCGATCACCATCGAGGGCCTGGAGCGCGCGATGCGCTACCTGAGCAAGTAGCTTCCGGATCGCGTCAGGGCAATGCGATAGCGACCGTACGGCTGGCGCCGTCTTAGCGCGCGAAAGATACGCCTAGGCACGCCATTGTCCGAGGGTGTGCAGTTCCGATGTATCCAAAGACACCGCATGCTTATGTCGATGAAAGCGGCCTTGCACCGCTTCGGGAGCCAGGCAGGCAAACGCGGCTCGCGTCTCGGGGTCCGCAAGCGCCCGCGCAAACAGTTCCGGGTCGACCCATTCCAGCTGTCCCTCTTGCAACCGCGCGTAGATACGCGCGCTACAGTTATCGACGAAGTTGATCACCGGGATGCGGCGCGCGCACTCGCGCAAAAAATCGGCATTGCCGCTCGCTTCCCAATCCGGACCGCGAGGATAAACCCGGGCAGGATCACGGGCATTGACATCGATTTTTCGGTAGCGGTCGATATTCAACATGCCCTTCACATCGAGGATGTTCAGTTCGCCCCCGAAGCCGTAGGCGATGGTGCGCGGCAGTTCACCCTGCGCGACACTATTGTCGAGAAACTCGAAATGCGCCGCCATGTCCGTGCGTTCGGCCCAGGTGAAGAACAGCCTGGGCATCCCGGCAAACGCCTCCACGTTGTGATCCAACAGGTCATCCACGGCCTTGTAGCGCCCGACCTTGAGTCCCCGCCCCCAGGCCCGCTCGACGGTTGCAACCGGCGGCGTGACGACGAAAAACATATACACCACGCGTCCGAATCGGGTCAGCAGCTTGCTGCCGTCGCGTTTTTGGGCATCGGGGTCGAAGCTGTCGAAACGGAAACGATCGATGACCAGATGCGACATCGCGCCCCGGTCGGCCTTGCCACTCATGTAGCGATCCAGTTTGCGATCAATTATCGAATTTTCATCCCCGGTCAGGGTTCCGGCATACTTGTAGTGAGGACCCAGGGAATCATAATCGAGCAGGTACTTACGCCAGATGTCCGGACTGATCAGGGCGAAATCGTTCCAGTCAAGGCCGAGCTGGGCGGCCAACTCTCTCTGCAGCGGACGCAGGGTACTTTTTCCCGATGCAGAAGCCCCCTTGGTATTCATCACCACCGGATTTGCTTGCGCAGGCAAACGCCGATAGCCTTCGATTTCGCGCCCCCGTTCGACCAAGGGTTCGATCATGGATCCGATCAGGTCGCTGCCGTAATAGTTCAGCACCCGATCCGTGGCGAGGCGAGTCAGCAAAGCCGAATCCGCACGCAAAGCACCGTGCCTCCCGTACAAGGCGGAGGCGATTTTGTGCAGCGCCTGGCAGCAGGCGCGGTGCAAATCCTCGGTCGAGGCTTCGGCCATGCGCTGCCAATGCGCCATGCACCGCAGTTCTCTTTGTTCACGGCTTTCCGTCGGCGCGGATTTGGCAGGGCGCGAAGACCTCATGCCAAGGCGCTCGAGAAGACTCCTCGGACGAACCCGATCCGCGGCGCCGGCGTCATCGGCAAGCAGCGTGGCACGCAATATGTCGCTGACTCGATCATGGGCCCGATGTTCAAGATCGGTGTAGGCCGCGGTGATCGACGGCATTTGCGGCGCCACATGGTCCTGCCATATTTTTGCCACCATGGCCCGCGCATTGTTGCCCAGGTCCTCATACCTTGAGCCATCCGGAACCAGAAAATCCGCCGACACCCGAATCAACAGTTCATGCGTCACCAGCCGTTCGGGGCGGAACCGCACCAGCTGCCGCGGACGAAGCCCCGTAAACGCGGCCAATTCCAGGACCTCATCCACGCTGGTGAACACATTCTCAGGCCGCAGCAAAGTCACCAAGGGCAACAACTCTGACGGCAATACGGATTCGATACCCGGGTTCCAGGGGCCGAACCCGCCTGCATCAAGGGATGAATTCATCGTGTATACATCTCAGGGACAGTCTCTGCACCCGCGCGCGGCTTCAGGTCGACGGCAGCCCCACGACATGGTGATGCGAGCCATGCAGGTTCTTCAATGCCTGTGGCCCCAGTGAGCCGACAACCATGCCGGTGATCGCCATCAGAAAGCCTGCCAGTTGCCCGGGGAAGACCTGCCCTGCGGGCGTGGCCAGGAACAACACCCAGGTCAAAACGCCGAGCACGATCGAGAACACGGCGCCCTGCGTCGTTGCGCGCTTCCAGTAAAGACCCGCCAGCAGCGGCACGAACGCGCCGACCAGGGTCACCTGGTACGCGCCGGCTACCTGTTCGTAGATCGAGGTGCCGCGCAACAGGATCGCATAGAGGCAGACGCAGACGCTGAAGATCAGCACGGTCACGCGCATCGCCTTGAGTTCCTGCCGATCGGCCCGGCGCCGGACGAACGGGCGCCAGATGTTCTCGACGAAAGTGACCGACGGCGCCAGCAGCGTAGCCGACGCGGTGGACATGATCGCCGATAGCAGCGCACCGAAGAACATTACCTGCATCGCGACCGGCATATGTTCGAGCACGAGAGTCGGCAGCACTTTCTGCGGGTCGGTCTTCAGCAGGCTGGCGGTCTGCTCCGGCATGATGATCATCGCGCTGGCCACGAGGAACATCGGCAGGAAGGCGAAAACGATGTAGCACAGTCCGCCGATCACCGGTCCGCGCGTCGCGGCCTTGACGTCCTTGGCCGACATCACGCGCTGGAAAATGTCCTGTTGCGGAATCGAACCGAACATCATCGTGATCCCTGCGGCAACGAAGAAAATGGTGTCCTTGAAATTCGGCGCGGGCAGAAAGCGGAACATGTCCTTGCTGTTGGCCAGTGCCAGCACCTTGTCGGCGCCGCCCGCCTGCTGGCCGGCGAAAACAACCAGTATAACCAGGCCGATGACGAGCACGATCATCTGCAGGAAATCGGTCACCGCCACCGACCACATGCCGCCGAACAGCGTGTAAGCGAGAATTGTCAAGGTTCCGAGGACCATGCCGAGCGGTACGCTGATTTCGCCGGCCGACAGAACGTTGAAGACCAGGCCGAGCGCCGTTACCTGGGCCGAGACCCAGCCGAGATAGCTCAGGATGATCATCAGCGAGCAGCCCAGTTCGACCCAGCGGCCGAAGCGTTCGCGGTAATAATCGCTGATCGTCAGCAGGGTGAACTTGTAGAGTTTTCCGGCGAAAAACATGCCGACCAGCACCAGACACAAACCCGCGCCGAACGGGTCCTCGACCACCGCGTTGAGGCCGCCGTCGACGAATCGCGCGGGAATGCCCAGCACCGTCTCCGCGCCAAACCAGGTGGCAAATGTCGTCGTAATGATCATCGCCAGGGGCAGCTTGCGCCCGGTGATCACGAAATCGGCCGTGTTCTTGACGCGCTTGGCGGCCCACAGGCCGATGACGATGGTAACCAACAGATAAACAATGACCAGGGTCAACAGCATGTGGCCTACTCTCCGTTGCGAATGGTTGGAATAATTTGCGTGGCTGGCTTAGAGCTTGGCTGGCGCAAGATTACCCGTACTTCAGGCGGCCGCGCAAGCCGCCGTCACGCCAAAACCGGGAGGAGAATCAGTCCCCGTGGCAAACCTAG
>DATKUQ010000013.1:0-2107 GCA_035530495.1 Burkholderiales bacterium | reverse complement strand
ACGATATGCGGGAAGAAGTCGGCCTTGGCCACGCCGATGCGTGCGGTGGCGGCGGCGTATTCGCGTTCGGCCATCTGCACGTCCGGACGCCGCGCCAGCACGTCCCCGGCATCGCCGATCGGCAGGCTCACCGCGATCGGCTTGAAGCTTTTGAGTGAGACGTCGACGTCCAGTTCGCCCGGCCGTTCGCCCAGAAGCACGGCGAGTCGATACTCGCCGGCGCTGACCTGGGTCTGCAGCAGCGGCAGTTGCGCCTGCACCGCGCTGAGGCGGGCCTTCGCGCTGGCCACGTCCTGCTCCGAGCCGGCACCGAGCTGCTGGCGCACTTCGGTCAGGTGCACGGTCAGGTGCAGGTTGTCGATGTCGCGCCGGGCGATGTCCAGCCGCAGCTGGCTGCCGCGCAGCTCGAAATAATTGCGTGCCACCTCGGCCAGCAGGCTGACCTGGGCATCGTGCAGGGCGGCCTCGCTGGCACCGAGATCGGCGCCGGCCGCTTCCACCGAACGGCGCACGCTGCCGAAGATGTCCAGCTCCCACGAGGCATCGAAGCCGGCTTGGTACGTGGTGACCGTGCTGCGCCGGCTGCTGAAGCCCGGTTGCTGGCCGCGACTGCGGGTGTAGTCCACGTCGGTGTCGATGGTGGGCAGCCGATCGGATTTCGCGCCGCTGAGCAGCGCGCGCGATTCATGCAGCCGGGCCACGGCGATGCGCAGGTCCAGGTTGTTCGCCGCGGCGTGCTGGATCAGCGCATCCAGCGTGGGATCGTTGAACTGCTTCCACCACGCGGCCTGGAACTGCGCCGCGTTTTCCTGGGCTGCGTCCAGTCCCTGCAGTTGCGGGGCCGTCGGTTTCGCGACGTGATAGTCCGGACCGACGCTGGCACAGCCGGCGAGGATCAGGGCCGCGCTGAGCGCGGCGATCTTCAGTAACGATTTCATCTCAAGGGTTCTCCAACGCGGTAGCGTGTGCGCGATTCGCGGCGCACCGCTAGGGCGCGAATGACGACGTAGACCAACGGTGCATAGATCAGCCCGGACAGGGACACGCCGAGCATGTCCGATGCCACGGCGACACCGACGGCAGCGATCTTGCACAAGGCTTTCATCAGTGGTTCTCCAGCGCCGGCAGCGCGTGCGCGGCGGCGCGTTCGGCCGCACGCGCCTCGCGACGCTCGACCAGGGCGCGAATGAGGACGTAGAACAGCGGCGTGTAGATCAGCCCGAAGATGGTCACGCCGAGCATGCCGGAAAACACCGCCACGCCCATCGCGTGGCGCATCTCGGCACCGGCGCCGTGCGAGGTGACCAGCGGCACCACGCCCATGATGAAGGCGAACGAGGTCATCAGGATCGGACGCAACCGCAGCTTCGCCGCTTCCAGCACCGCCTCGTGGCGGCTCATGCCTTCATGCTGGCGCTCGCGGGCGAACTCGACGATCAGGATCGCGTTCTTGCACGCCAGCCCGACCAGCACGATCAATCCGATCTGGGTGAAGATGTTGTTGTCGCCACCGCTCAGCCACACGCCGGCGATTGCGGACAGCAGCACCATCGGCACGATCAGGATCACCGCCAGCGGCAGCGACCAGCTTTCGTACAGCGACGACAGCACCAGGAACACCAGCAGCACGCACAACGGGAACACCAGGATCGCGGTGTTGCCGGCGAGGATCTGCTGGTAGGTCAGCTCGGTCCACTCGAAGCTGATGCCGTTGGGCAGGTTGTCCTTCGCCAGTTTCTCCATCGCCGCCTGCGCCTGGCCCGAGCTGAAGCCCGGCGCGGGGCCGCCGTTGATCTCGGCGGTCGGGTAGCCGTTGTAGTGCTGCACCCGATCCGGGCCGGCACCCTGATGCACGGTGACGAACGAACCCAGCGGCACCATCTGGCCCCGCGCGTTGCGCGTCTTCAGCAGCAGGATGTCCTGCGGCGTATGCCGGAACGCGGGGTCGGCGGACACGTTGACCTGATAGGTGCGGCCGAAGCGGTTGAAGTCGTTGACGTAGAGCGAGCCCATGTAGGCCTGCATGGTCTGGTAGACGTCGCCCAGGTTCACGCCTTCGGCCTTGGCCTTCTCGCGATCCACGTCGGCATCGACCTGCGGCACGCTG
>DATKUQ010000012.1:0-15010 GCA_035530495.1 Burkholderiales bacterium | reverse complement strand
GTGGCGCAGGCGATGCGCGCCGAGGGGCTCGCGCCCGGCGATCGCGTCGCCGCCTTCATGCCGAATATGCCGGAGACGGCGGTGCTTGCGCTGGCGGCGATCTCGATCGGCGCGGTCTGGTCCTCGTGTTCGCCCGATTTCGGCACAGACGGCGTGCTCGACCGCTTCGGCCAGACCGAGCCCAAGCTGCTGTTCACCGCGGACGGTTATCTCTACAACGGCAAGGCGCACGATTCGCTCGCGCGCGTGCGCGAGATCGCGGCCAAGCTGCCGAGCGTGCGTCGCGTCGTCGTGGTGCCGCATCTGAGCGAAAAGCCCGACATCTCGGGCATCGGCATCGCGCGGCGCTACGCCGACTGGATCGCGCCCTACGCGCCGGGCGCGATCGAATACGCGCAGCTGCCTTTCGATCACCCGCTTTACATCCTGTTCACCTCTGGCACCACCGGGAAGCCCAAGTGCATCGTGCACGGCGCGGGCGGCACGCTGCTCTCCGCGCTCAAGACCTACAAGCTGCAGTTCGACGTGCGCCCGCTCGACCGTTTCTTCTACTACACCACCTGCAACTGGGTGATGTGGAACCTGCTGTTCCAGGGCCTGATCGCGGAGGCGAGCCTGATGCTCTACGACGGCTCGCCGTTCATGCGCGACGCGGCGATCCTGTTCGATTTCTGCGACGCCGAGCGCTTCACCCAGTTCGGCACTTCGGCGAAGTTCATCGACGCGATCGCCAAGCGCGGCCTGAAGCCGGGAAAGAAGCATAATCTCGCCTCCGTGCGCACCATCATCTCCACCGGCTCGCCGCTGGTGCCGGAGAGTTACGATTACGTCTACCGCGAGATCAAGCGCGACGTGTGCCTGTCGTCGATCTCCGGCGGCACCGACATCATGGGCTGTTTCGCCGACGCCAATCCCATCCTGCCGGTGTACCGCGGCGAACTGCAATGCCGCAGCCTGGGCATGAAGGTCGAGGTCTGGGACGCGGACGGCCGCGCGCTGGTGGGCGAGAAAGGCGAGCTCGTCTGCACCAAACCGTTTCCGTCCATGCCGGTGGGTTTCTGGAACGACCCGGACGGAAAGCGCTATCACGAGGCGTATTTCGCGCGCTATCCGAACGTGTGGTGCCACGGCGATTACTGCGAGCTGACCGAGCGCGGGACCATGATCGTCTACGGGCGCTCCGACGCGACCCTGAATCCGGGCGGCGTGCGCATCGGTACCGCCGAGATTTACGCCCAGGTCGAGAAAATCGACGCAGTGGAGGAGGCGGTCGCGATCGGCCAGCTGTGGCCGCCGGAGCAGCCGAGCGACACGCGCGTGGTGCTGTTCGTCAAGCTGCGCCAGGGCCTTGCGCTCGACGCCCCTCTGGAGGAGCGCATCCGCCGCCAGATCCGCGAGCACACTACGCCGCGCCATGTGCCGGCGCGCATCGTGCAGGTGCCCGACATCCCGCGCACCAAGAACGGCAAAGTGGTCGAGCTCGCGGTCAAGGCGATGGTGCACGGCATGTCGGTGACGCACACCGACGCGCTCGCCAATCCGGAGGTGCTGGTGCTGTTCCGGGATATGCCCGACCTGGCTGTCTGATATTTGCCGCAGGCGGCGCCTCTGCCTTCGCCACCGGTCGCGATGAGAAATTGCACCGGCTTCGCGTCCACCCCGCTATAGCCTCGGAAAACCGCAGAGGGCGTCCAAGCACCGTACGTGCTCAGCGCGGGCCAAGAATAGTGCTCAGCATCTCCGCCGACGGCGCGCCTTCCACCTTCTGCAGATTGCCGTGGGCGTCCTTGTAGAAGATGGTCGGCGTCGCAGAACTCCCGAGTTGCTCCATCAGCGTCTGGTTGGCGTCGAGTTGGGCGCGAATCTCCACCGGAATCTCGGACAAAGGCTTGACGTCGCCGCTGGCACGCTGTTGCTCGTGTCGGGTCAGGGCAGCTTGCGGGTCCTTGGCGGAGAGCAAGGCCGCCGCTTTGCCCGCGCTGGTGTTCGTAAGGATGCCAACCAAGACGTGGCGCAGCTGCACCTTGCCTGCCTTGACCCAGGGGCGCGCATCATTCCAGAATTTGTCGCAGTAGGGGCAGTTGGGGTCGGTAAATACGTAGACGATGCGGGCAGCGCTTTTGCTGCCGTCGGCGATCCAGGTGCTCTTGTCGAGCTGGCTCCAAATTCTGGCAGTCAAGGGTTTGCTGACCATCCTCTCCAATGGTGCCCTGCTCAGATTCTCGCCCTTGGCGTCGATCAGGGTGCCGACGATAGCGTGCTGCCCGTCGGCGGTTACATAGATGGCGAGCGGATGTTGCTGCACTATCCCCGCATAAGCTTTAAGCCCGCCCGGCGCGGCAAAGCTGCCGATAATCTCCACGCCCTGTGCCTCGATGGCCTTGACCGGCGCCGGCCAGTTCGCCGGACCGGCGGCCAGCGCCATGACTGGCAAGGCGAACAAAGCCGCGAATAAAACAGATGGTTTCCGGATCATGGGTGATTCACTCCTTGGTTGAGGTGTCCGTGTTTGCGCGTAGCCGTTTCAATTTGTCGGCCAGTGTGGCCGGCGACAGCGCGCCGAGATTGGTATCGACCAGCTGTCCCCTGGCGTCGTAGAACAGCGTGGTCGGCAGCCCGGTCGATCCGACCTCGCGGCCGATGCGGGCGTCCGGATCGAGCAGAACGTTGGCAAGGTCGAGCCGGCTGGCCAAAAGGTAGCGTTGGACCGTCGCCCCGTCTTCGCCCTGGTTGGCGAAGACGAAGCGCACCCCGGTTTCGCGTTGCTGTGCGGCGGCGAGCACCGGCATTTCGCGGCGGCAGGGCGGGCACCAGCTGGCCCACAGATTGACTACCACCGGCTCGCCGGCAGCCAGGGCGGCGAGGTCCGTTGGCGTGCCCGCGAGCGTCGTCAACGCCACGGCCGGCAGAGGCGGGCTTTGCAGCATGCGCAAGGCCGCGAACATTGCCCCCCAGGCCAGCGCCCCGGCCGCAAGCCCGACGACCAGCGGTTTGCGCAATGGCGCATGGCGCCAGCCGTGCCAGACCGCCACCAGCAAGGCCGCCACCGCTCCGGCCCAGGGCGTGAAACCGCCGTCGCGGATATCGAGCATAGACCAGGGTGATTTGCGGTAGATGTCGAACCACTGGGCGACGAATGCGATACGCGCCGTCACCATGCCCACAATCAGCATGTCGCCCAGGATTAGGCTAATGCCGTTTTTGCGGCGACGCCCGACGAGGTAGCCGACGCCGGCCGCCACCAACAAGGCCGCCAGCAGCAGCAACTGGGTGATCGACACGGACAAAGGTCCCAGACTCACGCTCAGCACGTTCAACCCTTTTGTTTCGCTTGCCGGCCGCGGCGACGCGCGCCTCGAGTGCAGGCTTGAATCAGGCTGCCGCCTTTTTGCGCCCGAGCACATGCTTTAGATATTGCCCGGTGAAGCTCGCCGGATTCTCGGCGACGTCCTCGGGCGTGCCCTGGGCGATGATGCGCCCGCCACCGTCGCCGCCCTCGGGGCCGAGGTCGACGACCCAATCGGCGGTCTTGATCACGTCGAGGTTGTGCTCGATTACCACCACGCTGTTGCCGTGGTCGCGCAGGCGATGCAGCACCTGCAGCAAGAGGTCGATGTCCTGAAAGTGCAGTCCGGTGGTGGGCTCGTCGAGGATGTAAAGCGTGCGCCCGGTGTCGCGCTTGGACAGTTCCAGCGACAGCTTCACCCGCTGCGCCTCGCCGCCGGAGAGCGTGGTCGCGGACTGGCCGAGTTCGACGTAGCCCAGGCCCACGTCCAGCAGCGTCTTCAGTTTGCGCGCGACGACGGGCACGGCGCCGAAGAACGCGTGCGCCTGCTCCACGTTCATTTTGAGCACCTCGTGCACGGTCTTGCCCTTGTACTGCACTTCCAGCGTTTCGCGGTTGTAGCGCTTGCCGTGGCAGACGTCGCAGGGCACGTAGATGTCGGGCAGGAAATGCATTTCCACCTTGATCACGCCGTCGCCCTGGCAGGCCTCGCAGCGCCCGCCCTTGACGTTGAAGGAGAAGCGCCCCGGTCCATAGCCGCGCTCGCGCGCCGCCGGCACGCCCGCGAACAGTTCGCGGATGGGCGTGAATAGCCCCGTGTAGGTCGCCGGATTGGAGCGCGGTGTGCGCCCGATCGGGCTCTGGTCGACGCTGATCACTTTGTCGAAAAACTCGAGGCCGCTGATCGATTCGTGCGCAGCGGGCTCGGTGCTGCTGCCGTACAGGTGCTGCGCGACGGCGGCATAGAGGGTGTCGTTCACCAGGGTCGATTTGCCCGAGCCCGACACGCCGGTGACACAGACGAACAGGCCCAGCGGCAGTTCCAGATTCACGTGTTTGAGGTTATTGCCGCTGGCGCCGCAGAGGCGTAGCACGCGCCCCTTGTCGTAGCGGTGGCGGCGTTTCGGCATGGCGATCTCGAGGCGCCCGTCCAGATACTTGCCGGTGAGCGAGGCGCGGTTATGCATGATTTCCTGCGGCGTGCCCTCGGCCACCAGCTTGCCGCCGTGCTCGCCTGCGCCCGGTCCCATGTCGACCACGTGGTCGGCGCAAAGGATCGCCTCCTCGTCGTGCTCGACCACGATCACCGTGTTGCCAAGGTCGCGCAGGTGCTTGAGCGTGGCCAGCAAGCGTCCGTTGTCGCGCTGGTGCAGGCCGATGGAGGGCTCGTCCAGCACGTACATGACGCCGGTGAGGCCGGAGCCGATCTGGCTCGCCAGGCGTATGCGCTGCGCCTCGCCGCCGGAGAGCGAATCGGCGGAGCGGTCCAGCGAGAGGTAGTCCAGTCCGACGTTGTTGAGGAAAGACAGGCGCGAGGCGATTTCCTTCACGATGCGGTCGGCGATCGCGGCCCTGTGGCCTGGCAACTTCAGTCCCTGGAAAAACGCGAGCCCGCGCTTGAGCGGCAGAGCGCTCACCTCGAATATCGCCTTGTCGGCAATCTTGACGTTGCGCGCCTCGGTGCGCAGGCGCGTGCCGTCGCAGGCGGGGCAGGGCTTGCTATTGAGGTATTTCGCCAGCTCCTCGCGCACCACGATGGAATCGGTTTCGCGGTAGCGGCGCGCGAGACTCGGGACCACACCCTCGAAGTCGTGCTCGCGCACCACGGTGCGGCCGCGTTCGCTGAGGTAGGAGAAGGGGATTTTTTCCTTGCTGCCGTAGAGCACGATGTCCTGCGCCGTTTGCGGCAGCTTGTCGAACGCGATCTCGACGTCGAAGCCGAAGTGCGCGGCGAGGCTGGTGAGCATCTGGAAGTAGAACTGGTTGCGCCGGTCCCAGCCTTTGATCGCGCCGCTGGCCAAACTCAGATGCGGGTGGGCCACCACCCGGCGCGGATCGAAGAACTCGATCGCGCCGAGGCCGTCGCACTCGGGGCAGGCGCCCAGGGGGTTGTTGAACGAGAACAGGCGCGGCTCGAGTTCGGCCAGCGAATAGCTGCATGCCGGGCAGGCAAACTTGGCCGAGAACAGGTGCTCCTTGCCCGAATCCGTTTCCACCGCGACGGCGCGGCCGTCGGCATGGCGCAGGGCGGTCTCGAAGGATTCGGCCAGTCGCTGCTTCAATTCAGGCCTGGCCTTGAGCCGGTCCACCACCACGTCGGTCGTGTGTTTGACGTTCTTCGCGAGTTTGGGCAGCGCGTCGATGTCGTGGACCTTGCCGTCGACGCGCAGGCGCACGAAGCCCTGCGCGCGCAGTTCGGCGAACAACTCGGCCTGCTCGCCCTTCCTGCCGGCGACGACCGGCGCGAGGATCATCAGCTTGGTGTCCTCGGGCAGCGCGAGCACGTGGTCGACCATCTGCGCCACCGACTGCGCCTCCAGCGGCAGCGCGTGCTCCGGGCAGTAGGGCGTGCCGACGCGGGCGTACAGCAGGCGCAGGTAATCGTGGATCTCGGTCACCGTGCCGACGGTGCTGCGCGGGTTGTGGCTGGTGGCTTTCTGCTCGATGGCGATTGCGGGCGACAGGCCTTCGATCAGGTCGACGTCGGGTTTTTCCATGAGCTGCAGGAACTGGCGCGCGTACGCGGAAAGCGATTCGACGTAGCGCCGCTGGCCTTCGGCGTAGAGCGTATCGAAAGCGAGCGAAGACTTGCCCGAGCCCGACAGCCCGGTGATCACGATCAGCCGGTTGCGCGGCAGGTCGAGATTCAGGTTCTTCAGGTTGTGCGTGCGCGCACCGCGGATTCTTATCTGGTCCATGCCGGCTGGAGATTCAAACCTGCTAATATACGAGATTCCACCCTTACCGCGCTACTCTTACTTTCATATGTCTTCAGCCAGCTCCGACCGCATGTCCCCCCTCGAACTCCGCGCAACCCTTTCTCTTGCCTCGATTTTTGCCTTGCGCATGCTGGGTCTGTTTCTGATCCTGCCGGTGTTCGCGGTGTACGCCTCGCACCTCAAAGGCGGGGGCAATCACACCCTGGTTGGTCTTGCGCTAGGCGCCTATGGCCTGACCCAGGGCATGCTGCAGATCCCCTATGGCATGGCCTCGGACCGCTACGGCAGGAAGCGCATCATCGTCATCGGTTTGGCGCTGTTCGCGCTCGGCAGCTTCGTCGCGGCGATAGGCGGCAGCATCCATCTCATCATCGTCGGGCGGGCGATGCAGGGCGCGGGCGCGATCTCGGCGCCGGTGATGGCCTTTCTGGCCGACATGACACGCGAGCAGCATCGCACCAAGGCGATGGCGCTGGTCGGGTCGAGCATAGGCATGATGTTCGCCCTGTCCATGGTCGGTTCGCCGCTTCTCTATCGGTACATCGGCATGGGCGGCATTTTCATCCTCACCGGGGTGCTCGCGCTGATCGCGATCTGGGTGGTCATAGGCGTGGTGCCGAAGGAGAGCGCGGGACATCACCACGCCGAGGATCACGCAGAGGGGACGCGTTTTGCCGACGTGCTCAGGAACAAGGAATTACTGCGGCTCGATCTGGGAATTTTCTCGCTGCACTCGGTGCAGATGGCGATTTTCGTGGTGGTGCCGCTCGCCATGGTGAGCGCGGGCGGAATTCCGGTGGACGAGCACTGGAAGATCTATCTGCCCGTGGTGCTGGGGTCCTTCGCATTGATGATACCGGCGATTATCTACGCGGAAAAGAAAGATGCCATGAAACCGGTATTCCTCGCCGCCATCGGGCTGATGGCCGTAGTACAGCTGGGTTTTGCGTTTTCCTTGCACAATTTCCCCGCGCTTGTCGTCCTGCTGCTGGGCTTCTTCGTCGCTTTCAACATACTCGAGGCCAGCCTGCCGTCGTTGGTATCGCGCATGGCACCGGTGAAGGCCAAGGGCGCCGCCCTGGGCGTGTACAACACCATGCAATCATTGGGCCTGTTCTTCGGCGGCGCGGCGGGGGGCTGGCTGATGCAGAATCATGGACGGACACCGGTATTCATTTTCGGAGGGACCTTGATTTGCTTGTGGGGCATTGCCGCTGCGAGCATGCGTGTGCCGAAGCGCGTGCAGCGGCGAGGTGGGGCGGATCTCGGCGACGGGGCGCTGGGCGACGGAGTGGCCAGGTAGCGCTGGACAGAAGATCAAACAGGGGAGACTAGATATGGCATCGGTCAACAAAGTGATACTGATAGGTAACCTGGGACGCGACCCGGAAACCCGCTTTCTGCCGAGCGGCAGCGCGGTCGCCAATATTTCCGTTGCGACCACGGACACCTGGAAAGACAAAACTTCGGGCGAGAAAAAGGAAGCGACAGAGTGGCACCGCGTCGTCTTCTTCGGTCGGCTCGCGGAAATCGCCGGGGAGTACTTGAAGAAAGGCAGCCAAGTCTATGTCGAGGGCCGCCTCCAGACCCGCAAGTACGAGAAGGACGGCCAGGATCATTACAGCACCGAAATCATCGCGGATACGATGAAAATGCTGGGTTCGCGCAGCGGCATGGGCTCAGGCGAGCCGCGCGACACGCGCGAGGTTCCGGCCGCGGGCGAATCGAGAACGGCGAAGAAGCCGGCCGGCCAATTCCAGGACATGGACGACGACATTCCGTTCTGAAGCCCCGACCAGGCGCGGCATCTATCGCCTAGCCCCTTGAAAAGGCAGGGTTTGCCCATATATCAGACGTGGGGAAGCCCTGCTTTTCCGATATAATTAACGTTTTTTTCGCTGGCCGGAGGGCATAGTGCCTATCTACGAATATCGTTGCTCGTCTTGCGGGTTCCAAAAGGAGTACCTGCGCAAGGTGAGCGATCCCTTATTGCGCGTCTGTCCCGAGTGCAGCAAAGAGACATTCGGAAAAATGCTGACCGCCGCGGGTTTCCAATTGAAAGGCGGCGGCTGGTATGCCACCGACTTTAAGAACAGCGGCGCCAAGCCCGCGAGCAAGGCCGACAGCAAGAGCGGCACTGCGAGCGAGGGCAAGAGCGAAGGCAAGGGCAAGGGCGAAAGCAAGAGCGAAAGCAAAACTGAAGCCCCGCCCGCCGCGGCTGCGGCGCCGGCTGCCAGCGCAAGCGCAGCCAAGGCGGAATGAAAAAATACCTCATCACCGGGCTGCTGATCTGGATTCCGCTGGTCATCACCATCTGGGTTCTCAAGCTGGTGGTCGACATGCTCGACCAGAGCCTGCTGCTGCTGCCGCAAGGGCTGCGCACCGAGAACTGGCTCGGTTTCCACGTGCCAGGCATGGGCGTGCTGCTGACGCTCGTGATCGTGCTGGCCACCGGCGTCGTCACGGCGAATTTCATCGGCCAGCGCCTGGTGCATTTCTGGAACGAAATCCTGCACCGGATTCCGGTGGTGAGCTCGATTTATTCCAGCGTCAAGCAGGTGAGCGACACGCTGTTCTCCTCCAGCGGCGAAGCGTTTCGCAAGGCGCTGCTGGTGCAGTGGCCGCGCGAGGGCATGTGGACCATCGCCTTTCTCACCGGTGCGCCCGGCGGCGACGTCACCAATCACCTGCAGGGCGATTACGTCAGCGTCTATGTGCCGACCACGCCCAATCCCACTGGCGGCTACTTCGTGATGATGCCGCGCAAGGATGTGATCGAACTCGACATGAGCGTGGATACGGCGCTGAAATACGTCATCTCCATGGGCGTGGTTTCGCCCAACGGGAACGGCAGACGCAAGAGGGAAATAGCGCAAAAGTAATGGGCAATCGGTAATGCGTGACGCATCGTCACGCATTACCCATCTCTCATCACCTGTCACCGATACTATGCGTACCCACTATTGCGGCCTGGTCAGCGCCGCCCAGCTCGACCAGACCGTCACCCTGTGCGGCTGGGTCAACACCCGGCGCGACCACGGCGGCGTGATATTTATCGATTTGCGCGACCGCGAAGGCCTCGTCCAGATCGTGTGCAATCCGACGCGGCCGCAGGTGTTCGCGGTGGCCGAGAAGATCCGCAACGAATTCGTTCTCAGGGTGAGCGGCAAGGTGATCCGGCGCGAACCGGGGCTGGTGAATCCGAAGTTGAAGAGCGGCGAGATCGAGGTGATGTGCCACGAACTCGAGATCCTCAATCCGGCGGTGACGCCGCCGTTCCAGCTCGATGAAGACAAGCTGTCGGAAACGACGCGCCTCACCCATCGGGTGATCGACTTGCGCCGGCCGCAGATGCAGGCGAACCTGCGCCTGCGCTACCGGGTAACGATGGCGGTGCGCCGCTATCTGGACGAGGCCGGATTCATCGACATCGAGACGCCGATGCTCGCCAAATCCACGCCCGAGGGGGCGCGCGACTACCTGGTGCCTTCGCGCGTGCAGGCCGGCATGTTCTTCGCCCTGCCGCAGTCGCCGCAGTTGTTCAAGCAGATGCTGATGGTCGCGGGATTCGACCGCTATTACCAGATCACCAAGTGCTTCCGCGACGAGGATCTGCGCGCCGACCGCCAGCCCGAGTTCACCCAGATCGACATCGAGACTTCGTTCCTGGCGGAGGAAGAGATCCGCAGCATCATGGAAGGGCTGATGCGCGCGGTGTTCAAGCAGACGCTGGGCGTGGTGCTACCCGACCCCCTGCCGGTCATGAGCTATGCCGAGGCGATGGCGCGCTACGGTTCGGACAAGCCGGACCTGCGCGTGGCGCTCGAGTTCACCGAGCTCACCGACGTCATGAGAAGCGTGGAGTTCAAGGTGTTCTCCGGCCCGGCCAATGCGGCCGGCGGACGCGTCGCCGGTCTTTGCATCCCCGGCGGCGGCGCGCTCACCCGCGGCGAGATCGATGCCTACACCCAGTTCGTCGGCATTTACGGCGCCAGGGGCCTCGCCTACATCAAGGTCAACGAGGTCGCGAAAGGCCGCGCGGGCTTGCAGTCGCCGATCGTGAAAAATCTATCCGACGCGGCGCTGCAGACGATCGTCGAGCGCTCCGGCGCCAAGGACGGCGATCTCATATTCTTCGCCGCCGACAACAAGGCCAAGATCGTGAACGATGCGCTGGGCGCGCTGCGGGTCAAGATCGGCCATGAAAAAGGGTTTGCGGAAGCCGGCTGGAAGCCCTTGTGGGTGGTGGACTTCCCCATGTTCGAGTACGACGACGAAGCCAAGCGCTGGGTCGCCATGCACCACCCCTTTACCGCACCCAAGGACGGGCACGAGGACTACCTCGCGAGCGATCCCTCCAAGGCCGTCGCCAAGGCCTACGACATGGTGCTGAACGGATCGGAAATCGGCGGCGGTTCGGTGCGTATCCATCGCGAGGAAGTGCAGTCCAAGGTGTTCCGCGCGCTCGCGATCGGGCCGGACGAAGCCAAGCTGAAATTCGGCTATCTGCTCGATGCGCTGCAGTACGGCGCGCCGCCCCATGGGGGCATCGCTTTCGGGCTGGACCGCATCGTCGCCATGATGGCGGGCACCGAATCGATACGCGACGTCATCGCCTTTCCCAAGACCCAGCGCGCGCAATGCCTGCTGACCCAGGCGCCCAGTCCTGTGGACGAAAAGCAGCTGCGCGAACTGCATATCCGCCTGCGCCAGCAGGAAAAGGCCTAGGCCACCAATAAAGGCGGCAACGGTGAAGCAACTCGCCTCGGCTTTTCTCGCGCTATGCCTCATTACGACTGGCGTTTCGGCTTGGGCCGGTCGCGCGGCGACGCCTGTCGGCGAGATCGCGGCCGCCGCCCTGCCTGCCGAAGCGCGCGCGGTGCTGGCGTCGATCAAGGCCGGCGGGCCGTTCGCGTACGCCAAGGACGGCAGCGTTTTCGGCAACCGCGAAAAGCTGCTGCCGCCGCGCCGGCGCGGCTACTACCGCGAATACACCGTGAAGACGCCGGGCGCGCGCGATCGCGGCGCGCGCCGCATCGTTGCCGGCGAGGGCGCGTCGGGCGACGTGCGCAGCTCGGGCGAGTACTATTACAGCGACGACCACTACAATTCTTTCAGGCGCATCCGTGAGTAACTCCCTGGAACAGCTGCTCAAGGACAAGGACAAGGCCGGGGTCTACCTGACAGGGCCGGACACGCGCCTCATCGCGGAAGCGGCGCAGGCGGCGGGGTTCGCGCTGTGGCGCTTGGACATAGGCCGCGTGCACGACAAGGAAGGTTTTACCGGCTTGGTGGCAAAGGCGCTCGCCTTCCCCGACTGGTTCGGCGGCAACTGGGACGCCTTCGAGGATTGTTTGGGCGACCTTTCCTGGCATCCGGCCCCGGGCTATGTGCTGCTGCTGGAGCACGGCAAGCATTTCGGCGCCGGCCACAAGCAGGAGTTCGTCACCGCGGTGGAAGTGCTCGACGGCGTCGCCGAATACTGGCAGGGGCAGGGCAAGCCCTTCTGGGCCATCGTCAGCGGTCCGGACGGCTGGGACGCGGGCTTGCCGGCGTTTCCGGTAGCCTGATCCTTTCGCATGTCATTCCGGGGACGCAGTCCGAGGATTCTGCTTCTGAAGCATGAAAAGCGGATTCCTCGCTGCGCTTGGAACGGCATTGATGCATGAAGCCGATCTTCAAAATCCCCCGCTCGGTCCTGGTGGTGATTTACACTGCCGACCTGCTCGTGCTCATGCTGGAGCGCGCCGGCTGGCCCGGCTTCTGGCAGTCGGTTACAGGCAGCATCGATCACGAGAACGAACCGCTCATCGAAACCGCCGCGCGCGAGGTGCGCGAGGAGACCGGCATCGACGCCTCACACTACCGGCTGGAGGACTGGGGCATCGAAAACAACTTCGAGATCTTCAAGAAGCACCGCAGCCGCTATGCCGACGGCGTCACCCACAATCTCGAACACATTTTCGGCCTGGAGCTGCCCGCGATCGTGCCGATAACTCTGGAACCGACCGAACACCTGCGCTACGAATGGCTGCCGTGGAAGGAGGCAGCGGCGCGCACGCCGTCGTGGACCAATCGCGACGCCATCCTGCTGCTGGCGCAAAAGCGCGGCCGCACCGGCTAGCGGCACATGACACAGCTAGCGCAGCCAGGCCGGTGCCGGCGCATGGCCACCGGCTTGGAACCTGGCGCGAGCCTGACGCTTGCCGCGCAGGTGCCGCGCCGTCCATAATGGATATCCAACGGGCTGTTGAAATTTGCTTCCGGGATGCAAATTCAAGCGTCCAAACGAGATTGCTTCAGAGGGAAGCGGATATCAGCAGCCGTGAATTGGGGGATATACGGCCCGAAGGAAGTCCCCTTTGGGGAAAACGGGGCGTGCCCCTAATTTCAACACCCTGCTAACTGGATAAACGGCCCTATGCCATGAATAAGCCCCTGGATTTGAAGCTGGAGACCGAGCGCCGCGCGCGCACCGATTACCTGCTTTCGCGCACCGACAAGTATTTCACCAAGTCGCGTCAGATCGTGGAGAAGTTCGGCGACAGGATCGTGACCTATGGCGTGTTCCTGCGCCGCGGGACCATTTGTGCCATCAATCCCGCGCTGGAAATCCTGCGCGAGTATTACCCGGGGGATGCGGCACCGCTCAAGATCACGCGCCTGTACGAGGAGGGCGCCTTCGTCCCGGATCAGAAGCCGATTTTTACCTATACCGGCTCGTTTGCCGCGCTGGTCGAATTGGAGACGTTGATCCTGCGCCGCGTCGGCACCGCCTGCGTCTCGGCCTACAATGCCTATAAGATGACGACCGACCTGCCCAAGGTGGCTTTCATCGACATGCATGCGCGCCACGCCTGCGGCGACGATCTGTCGCTTCTGGCCGCTTACGGCGCCGCCGTCGGCAGCCGCATCGCCAAACTCGCCGGCGCGATCGGCTTTGTCGGCGGCTCGCAGGACCTGACCGCGCATTTCTACGGCCTGGAAAGCGGCATGGGCACCATGCCGCACGCGATCGTCGGCTATGCCGGGTCCACCCTGCGGGCGGCGCAGATGTATGCCGAGACCCATCCCCGGGACAACCTCACCGTGCTGGTCGATTATTACGCGCGTGAATTCAGCGACGCACTGGAAGTGTGTCGCTGGTGGTACAACGACGTCCTGCCGGCCGATCCGTCGAGCACGCGCACGCTGGCGTTTCGCATCGACACCCACGGCGAGCGCTATGCCGAGGGGCTCGATTACGAGCAGTCTGTCGAAGTGGTGGCCGACTGGCTGCATGTGCTGAACGAGTTCGAGGCGGTGCGGGCGGTGATGGGCGAGGAGGCTTACGATTCGGACACGCTCAACATCGTCAAGGACCGCGTGCGCAAGGTGCTGTTCGGCACCGGCGTGTCGGTGGCGAGCGTGATCAAGATGCGTGAATCCCTGGACGCCGCCGGTTTCAACGCGGCGCGCATCGTCGCCTCCAGCGGGTTCACGCCGTTCAAGTGCAAGATGTTCGGCCACGCGCGCGCGCCGGTGGATGTGATCGGCACCGGGTCCTTCATCCCGGAGGCGTTCGGCGAAACCTTCGCCACTGCCGATATATTCATGTACGACGGGAAATTTCTGATCAAGGTCGGGCGGGAGAAGCTGTTTCAGGGCTTGAAGCCTTAATTCGTCCAAGCTGGAACCAAACAGCGTGTCTCCGGCCAAGGGAAAACCTGCATTTCACGAACAAGGGGGGATGCATCCCCCCTTGTCCCCCGAGGGGACTACCTTCGGGGCGTATATCCCCCCGCATGTTCCGCCCCGCCGTTTTCGACATTCTTGATTATTCGGTGACTGTGCCGGGTTTCGACCATTGCAACTTCTACGCCAAGCGTATTTCGGATGAAACTCCGCCTCGCCACCTACAACATCCACAAGGGTTTTTCCCATTTCAACCGGCGCATGATGGTGCACGAGTTGCGTCACCATCTGCGCCTGCTCGATGTGGATCTGGTGTTTTTGCAGGAAGTGCAGGGCGAGCACGAGCGTCATGCCGCGCGCGTGCCCGACTGGCCGGACGAGCCGCAGTACGAGTTCTTGGCCGACGAGGTCTGGCCGGACTACGCTTACGGCCGCAATGCGGTGTACGACCACGGTCATCACGGCAATGCGATACTCAGCCGCTTTCCGATCGTCAGCGCGGAAAACCAGGATGTGTCCACCAACCCCTTCGAACAGCGCGGCCTGCTGCATTGTGAAGTCGCGCTGGGCGCAGGGCCGCTGCACTGCATGTGCGTGCATTTCGGCCTGTACGAGCGCGGCCGCAGGCGCCAGCTGTCGGCGCTGACCGAGCGCGTTCAACGCCTGGTGCCGGAGGGCGCACCGCTTATCGTCGCCGGGGATTTCAACGACTGGCGCAATTCCGCGGGGCGGGCGCTGGTGGCGGAGCTCGATTTGAAAGAGGTGTTCCGCGACCAGCGCGGCCGGCCGGCACGCACCTATCCGAGTACTTTTCCGCTGCTGCGCATGGATCGCATCTACGCGCGCGGCTTCGAAGTGCGCCACGCGGAGGTCCATCACGGTCTGCCCTGGTCACGCATTTCCGATCACGCCGCTTTGAGCGTGGAGTTGGAACTGCGATGACGCTCGAATTCCTGGACGGCAACAAGCTGCAGTTGCTCGTAAACGGCGGTGCGTATTTTCCGGCGCTGCGGCAGGCGATCGATGCGGCGCAAAGCGAGATTTATCTCGAAACCTATATTTTCGCCGACGACAACACCGGCAGAAACATTGCCGCCGCGCTGGTGCGCGC
>DATKUQ010000011.1:0-2203 GCA_035530495.1 Burkholderiales bacterium | reverse complement strand
GTCACTGCGCCGACCAGCGTGAACGCGAACTCAGTGAACAGCGCCCCGGTCAGTCCGCCGAGAAAGCCGATCGGCACGTAGACCGCGACCAGCACCACGGTCATCGCGATGATCGGGTTGGCGAGTTCGCGCGCGGCGGTGATCGCCGCCTGCATCGGCGAAAGTCCCTCCTCCAGGTGGCGATTGACGTTTTCCACGACGATGATCGCGTCGTCGACCACCAGCCCGATCGCCAATACCAGCGCGAGCAGCGTGAGCAGATTGATGGTGAAGCCGGCCGCGAGCATCACGCCGAAAGTGCCGACGAGCGACAGCGGGATCGCAATCGTCGGGATCGCCACCGAGCGCACTGAACCGAGAAAAGCGTAAACCACTAGCGTAACGATCAGCAGCGCCTCGGCCAGGGTCTTCACCACCTCGGTGATCGAGCTGTCGACGAACTTGGTCGAGTCGTAGACGATCCTCCCGTCCAGGCCCTGCGGCAGCTGCGACTGGATGCCGGGGAAAGCCGCGCGCACGCCCGCGACCACGTCGAGCAGGTTCGCCGCGGGCGCGACCTGGATGCCGATGTAGACGGCCTGTTTGCCGTCGAAACCGACCGCCGATTCGTAGTCTTCGGCGCCCAGCGTGACCTTGGCCACGTCCGCGAGGTGCACCACGGCGCCGTTCTGCTGCTTGATCACCATGTTGCGGAATTCCGCCAGCGAATGCAGGCCAGTGCTGGCGGTGAGAGTGACCTGCACCATCTGCCCCTTGGTCGTACCGATCGCCGAGAGGAAATCGTTCGCCGCGAGCGCGGCGCGCACGTCGGCGGCGGTGAGCCCGTAGGCGGCGAGTTTCACCGGGTCGAGCCAGGCGCGCAGCGCGAACCGCTTGGCGCCGAGGATTTCGGCCGTCTGCACTCCCTCCACCGCCTGCAGCTTGGGCTGCACCACCCGCACCAGGTAATCGGTGATCTTGTTGGGGGGCAGCACCTTGCTGGAGAAGCCGATGTACATGGCGTCCGTCGTCTGACCGACTTTGACGCTCAGGGTCGGCTGCTGCGAACCCTGCGGCAGCTGGTTCAGCACCGCGTTCACCTTGGTGTTGATTTCGGTGAGCGCCTTGTCGGCGTCGTAGTTGAGCCGCAGGTTCGCCGTGATGGTGCTCACGTTGGGCATGCTCGATGACGTCATGTAATCGATGCCGTTCGCCTGCGCGATCGAATTCTCCAGCGGCGTGGTGATGAAGCCCGCCACCAGATTCGCATCCGCACCGGTGTACACGGTCTGCACCGTGACCACGGCGTTCTGCGTGCGCGGATATTGCAGCACCGGCAGCAGCGTCACCGAGCGCAGCCCGATCACCAGCAGCAGCAGGCTCACCACGGTCGCGAGCACCGGCCGCCGGATGAAGATATCGGTAAACTTCATCGCTGCCGCTTCACTCGTCCACGGGCCGCGGCGCAGCGTCGTCCGAGGGCTGGATAGCATTGTTGACCACGACCACCGAGCCACTGCGCAGTTTGATCTGTCCCGAAGTCACGACCGTCTCGCCCTCTTTCAGGCCCGAGAGAACCGCTATTTGATCGCCGCGCGTCGCACCGGTGGTGACGAACTTCTGCTGCGCCACGAGCTCCATCTTGCCGCCGGCGCCCTTGCGCTCCTCAAGCACGAACACCGTGTTGCCGTAAGGATTGAAGGAGATCGCCGTCTGCGGCAGCGTGAGCAGGCGCGCGGGGCCGCCCAATGCGGTCTCGACCGTCGCGAACATGCCCGGCAGCAGCCGCTGCTTCGGGTTGCGCACCGTGGCGCGCACATTGATGTTGCGCGTCGCCGGGTCCACCTTGGCGTCGAGCGCTGAGACGCGGCCCTCGAATTTTTCGTCCGGGAAGCTGTCGGTCGTCACCACCACTTTCTGCCCGACCGCATAGTGCGCGAGCGCGGACTGGGGCACGAGAAAGTCGACGAACACCGGGTCGAGCGCCTGCAATGTCACCACTTTCGTTCCCGGGCTCAGGTACTGGCCCAGGTCCACCGCGCGGATGCCCACGCGGCCGGCGAAAGGCGCGCGGATCAGCTTCTTCGCCACCAGCGCCTGCTGTACCTCGACCTGCGCCTTTGCGCTCTTGAGCGCAGCGGCGTCGGCGTCGAGCGCCGCCTGGCTGACCGCCTGCACTTTGAACTGCTTGCTGTCCCTGCGGAAGGTGGTCTCGGCGAGCGCC
>DATKUQ010000010.1:0-5213 GCA_035530495.1 Burkholderiales bacterium | reverse complement strand
CTTGTCGCCCCAGACTTCGTGCACCCGTGCATCGCGGCCGCAGGCTCTGCGGTAGTAGGCGTAGCGGATCGGGTTCTTCCTGTAATAGCCCTGGTGATATTCCTCTGCCGGATAGAACGCCGAGGCGGCGGTGATTTCGGTAAATATCCGACGGAACTTGCCGCTTTTCAGCAAGGCGTCGCGAGTCGCTTCGGCGATCTTGCGTTCTGCCTCATTGTGCCAGTAGATGGCAGTGCGATACTGCCTGCCCACGTCGCAGAACTGGCGATCCTTTACCGTCGGATCGATGTGGCGCCAAAAGTAATCGACCAGTTGCGCATAACTCAGCTTCGCCGGGTCGTAGGTTACGCGCACGGCCTCGGCATGTCCGGTGCCGCCGGCGCTGACCTGTTCGTAGCTGGGATTTGGGGTTTTGCCGCCGGTATATCCGGATTGCGCCGAGATCACACCGGGCAGTTTCTCGAAATCGGCCTCCATGCACCAGAAACAGCCGCCTGCGAAAATTGCCGTCGCCGTGGCAGCGGCGCTCGGCGCGTCTTTTGACGGCTGCGCCTTGGCGGCGAAACCCACGCCGGCCAGCAGCAGCGCTACAGCCGCGGCGAACCCGACCAGACCCAGGCCGGCCTTCATGTGCGCAAGTCCGGCAGCCGGTCCGCGCGCGGCACGAAATTCAGCGCGACGCCGTTGTTGCAATAGCGCTTGCCCGTAGGCGGCGGGCCGTCGTCGAACAGGTGGCCCTGGTGTCCGCCGCAGCGCGAGCAGTGGTATTCGGTGCGCGGATAGATCAGTCTGAAATCGGTCTTGGTGGCGACGGCGCCCGGCAGCGATTGCCAGAAGCTCGGCCAGCCGGTGCCGCTGTCGTATTTTCTGCTGCTGTCGAACAAGGGCAGACTGCAGGCGGCGCAGACGAAAGTTCCGTCGCGTTTCTCATGGTTCAAGGGGCTGCTTCCGGCGCGTTCCGTATCCTCCTCGAATAATACGCGATAAGCGGGCGCAGGCAGCAGAGCCACCCATTCGGCCTTCGACTTGCGCAGCACCGGACCGGCGCCCTGCTTCGCCAGCACAAAGCCGGCGTTGATCATAGGTAGTGCGGACAAGCCCAACAGCCATTTCAGTGATCGACGACGATCCATAAAAGGTTCTCCGGAAGATTTTGCGCCTGACAGCCTGACATTTGGAGCCCGGCAACACCGTGGCCGCCGCCCCCATTGCAGATGAGCCTGCACGCCTCGTAGCACGCCCCTGCAAGATCTCATTGGGCGCGCCATGACAGCTAATTCGGCTGGAACTGGCGCACGGTTACACGCTGGTGCACAATTCGTCAGCGATTGCGAGGTATGGATCTTATTCCCGCGCGGCTGTAACCAAAGGTCTGGATGCAACGAATTGAAGAAACAGGTCGACTGAACGCAGGCGAGGATAAGCTCAGGGATTTGCTGACGCGCGGACTCGCCGGCGACGAGGGGGCCTACCGCGCGTTTCTGCAGGAACTGAGCGCGCATTTGCGCGCCTTCCTGAGGAAGCGTCTCGCCCGCTTGCCGGACGAGGTGGAGGATCTGGTGCAAGAATCGCTGTTAGCCGTGCACAACCAACGCCACACCTACGACGCCGGACAACCGTTGACCGCATGGATACACGCGATCGCGAAGTACAAGCTCGTCGATTTGCTGCGCCGACGTTCAAAGCGCGAGTTGCTAACGGACCCGCTGGACGATGAGTTCAGTCTTGCGTCCGCCGTGGACACCGAGGTCGCGGATGCGCGCCGCGACCTCGGCAAGCTGCTGGCGCAACTGCCCGACCGGCAGCGCCTGCCCATCATCCATATGAAGCTGGAGGGTTTGTCGGTGGCGGAGGCTGCAAAGCGTACGGGCATGTCGGAAGCAGCGGTCAAGGTGGGCGTGCACCGCGGCCTGAAGGCGCTGGCGGCGATCATTAGGGGCGGCGCATGAGAACCGACGATCTGGTAAGCATGCTGGCGGCCGGTGCCGGCGCGGTGCGGCCGAAGCAGGCCGCGCGCCGTCATGCGAGCGCGGTCATCTGGGGCTTGCTCGGTGCGGCGCTGCTGATGGCCATGCTGCTGGGACCGCGACCCGATCTTGCCACGGCGGTGCTGCTGCCGATGTTCTGGATCAAGCTCGCTTTTGTCGCCGGTATTGCCGCAGCCAGTTTGTTCGCGGCCTTGCGCCTGTCGCGCCCGGGAGTGCGGCTGACCTGGGTGCTGGGCGCACTTGCCGCGCCGGTGCTTGCCATGTGGCTGCTCGCCGCGATCGCGCTGGTTCGGGCCGACGCGGCGCAGCGTGCGATATTGTTTTTCGGGGATACCTGGGACGTGTGTCCGTTCTTGATCACCATGTTGTCCGTGCCGGCGTTTATCGCCGCGATGTGGGCGATGAAGGGCCTCGCGCCGACGCGCTTGCGCCTCGCCGGCGCGGCCGCTGGACTGCTGGCCGGAGCCTTGGGCGCGCTGGTGTATTGCCTGCATTGTCCCGAAATGGGGGCGCCGTTTATCGCCTTCTGGTATCTGCTCGGCATGCTGATCCCTGCCGCCGCCGGCGCCTTGCTCGGTCCGCGCCTGCTGCGCTGGTAGGGCAGCGCGCCGCCTCCGCCGGCGGGACACCCGCAAGCGGCGACTCCGGAAGCGTCGCGCGTTCCGCGTTAAACTGGCGCCACCGAATCGCCGGAATTCACCATGCGCTGGCGCATCACCTCGCTTTTGCTGAACCTCGCTCATGCGATCGATCACCTGATGTTGCTGGTGTTCGCAACGGCAGTGTCGGCCATCGCGCACGACTTCGGCGTGGGGCGCTGGGAGGATCTCATGCCCTATACCACCGGGGCCTTCCTCATGTTCGGCATCGGTTCCCTTCCTTCTGGACGGCTGGGGGATTTGTGGGGCCGGCGCGCGATGATGCTGATATTTTTTTTCGGCATGGGCGCTGCCGCCGTGCTGATCGCGCTCACCCGGAGCCCCTGGCAGCTGGCGCTGGCGCTGGGCTTGATGGGCGCTTTCGCGTCCATCTACCATCCGGTGGGTATTCCGATGTTGCTGCAGCATACGCGCAAGCCGGGCATCACCATAGGCGTCAACGGCATGGTCGGCAATCTGGGCATCGCCGCAGCGGCCATATCGACCGGATTCCTGATTCAATATGCGAACTGGAGAATGGCTTTCATCGTGCCCGGCCTGGTTTCGGTCGCCTGCGGTCTGCTGTTCATGAAGATCGCGCCGGCCGAGCAGGGCGCGCCGGGAAAGCGGAGCGTCAGGCAGATCGAGCTTGCGCCCGCCATTCGCAACAGGGTGTTCCTGGTGATGACCATGCTCGCTATCACCACGAGCATCCTGTTCAACTTCACCACCAATGGCAACGGCGAGTTGCTCATGGAGCGTCTGCCGATTCTGATGCAGCAGCCGGCACTGCTCGGGATGCTGCTCGCGGTGGTCTATGCGCTGTCTTCGGTGTCGCAGCTGATCGTCGGGCGCCTGATAGACCGTTTTCCGATACGCAACGTCATGCTCGGCATTATCGCTTTTCAGGGCCCCATTTTCCTGTTCGCCGCCTACAGCCGGGGCTGGACGCTTTATGCGGCCATGGTCATCTTCATGGTGCTGGTTTTCGGCTCGATTCCGTTCACCGACGCGATCATTGCGCGCTTCGTCGATGACAGCATTCGCTCCCGTGTAAGCGGTATGCGTCTGGCTGTTTCCTTCGGCGTGAGCTCCATGGCCGTGTGGGCGCTGGGACCGGCGGTCAAGGCTGCCGGCTTCGGTTCTGCCCTGATGGCGCTGTGCGCCGTCGCAGTCTGCTCGCTCGTGATTACCTGGCAGTTGCCTGACGAGCAAAGCATCCGCAGCGCCTCTGCGGCGCCGAGCGCACAAACCAGCTGAACCGCGGGACGCGCATCCGGCGAAACGCCCGGCGGTGAGGCAAAACTGACAATTATCAAGACCGCATCCCCGATATGGGATCAGAGTTCGAAAAAGGGAGAAGGCGGGTTTTCTATAGTGTTCAGCGTTTCTGCAGCGATACTCAGACAGACTACCAAGTGCGGCCACGATTTTTCCTGCCTGCGCACGGGGAAGTGTGGCGAGAGTCCGATGTGCGACGTGGAAACTGCGCACGGGGACCAGGTCCTCTGCGTACGTAGCGCCGGCTGGCCGAAATGCCCATACCACCTGGATTTCGGCGGGGCCGAGTACTGCGTCTGCCCGGTCCATTGTGCGCTTCACCGGCAAAGGCGCCCCTGACCGCTAAGCTATGGCGTCACTGCGGCAAAGCTTGCGCTAAGATAAAATGAAGGGCAATCAAGGAGGATAGGCCAGATGCGAGGAACCGTCATCGTGGTGTTTGCCCGGGGTCGCGAATACGAGTTGAGAATTACCGCGGGCGATGCGCCCCTGCCGCCAGCGCAGGAGGGGGAACTGTGGTTGTCGCAGCAGTTCGAGGAGCTAGGCTGCACCCCCAGAAGCCTGGTGGGAAAGGTGCTCGTCCTCGACAAGGTTCTCGAGGTGGCGCGTGATGCCGGCGAGAAGCGTTTCGCCGGCGACGCCGCCTGGGCCGAACAGTATGCCCGCGCGGTGCTCGCCACGCTCAACCGAAAAAGCGTGCGCGTCGACCTCGAAGAGAACACCGTAGGTTAGAACAACAACTCTGTCAGATGCTCTGGCAGATGCCTCATGACTGCAACTTGGCTACCTGCTGCGCCAATTGCTGCATGCGAACGGCAATCGATTTCAGCAGCGAGGCGCCGAACGCGGGTTTGGACCGGACCAGGCCGAGGAAGTCGGTACGGTTGATCGCAAGCAGTCTGCAGTCGGTTTCCGCCTTCGCCGAGGCCGCGCGCGCCGAGCGGTCCACCAGCGCCATTTCGCCGAACATCCCGCCGGATCCAACGTGCTCGACCACGCTGCCGCCCACCCAGATCGCGACGCGGCCATCGAGCACGACATACATGAATGCGCCGACGGCGCCTGCGCTCATGATGACTTTGTCGGCCGCAAATTCTACGGGCTGCTGCGCGGCAAGTTCCTTTTGCAGACTGGCGAGCGTCTTGCGGTCCAAAATATCACCGTGCTCGGCGGGCGCGACCGTCGAGCGGGCAGCGGCCAGTTTGGCGATACTTTGGCGCAAACGCTGAACCATGGTGCTCATCAGCATCAGCGCGAACTCGGGTTTCTTCTCCAGCGCCGCGTGAAACTGCTTTTCGTCCAGCGA
>DATKUQ010000009.1:0-3448 GCA_035530495.1 Burkholderiales bacterium | reverse complement strand
CCGGGCAAGTACTCCGCCGAAACCCCGCTGGTGAAGGGCCGCGATTTTGTCGTCAACGATCTGCTGCCGAAATACCGCGGCCAGCGCGTCGAGCCGGAGCACATGAAGGCCACGGACCCGCTGTTCCTCATGTACACCAGCGGCAGCACGGGGCGCCCGAAAGCCTGCCAGCACAGTACCGGCGGCTACCTCTCCTATGTGGCGGGTACGTCTAAGATTATTCAAGACATCCACCCCACGGACGTGTACTGGTGCATGGCGGATATCGGCTGGATTACCGGCCACTCGTACATCGTATACGGACCGCTCGCGCTCGGTGCCTCGACCGTCGTGTACGAGGGCGTGCCGAATTATCCCGATGCCGGCCGGCCGTGGCGCATCGCCGAGGAGCTTGGTGTAAACATATTCCACACCTCGCCCACGGCGATCCGCGCCCTGCGCCGCTCGGGACCGGACGAACCTAAGAAGTACAACTACCACTTCAAGCACATGACCACGGTCGGCGAGCCGATCGAGCCGGAGGTCTGGCGCTGGTACTACAACGAGGTCGGCAAGAAGGAGGCCGCCATCGTGGATACCTGGTGGCAGACCGAGAACGGCGGTTTTCTGTGCAGCACCATCCCCGCCCTCGCGCCGATGAAGCCCGGCAGTGCCGGACGCGGCGTGCCCGGCATCTACCCCATCGTTTACGACGACGACGGCAAGGAGATCCCGGCCGGAGCGGGCAAGGCCGGCAACATCTGCATCCGCAACCCGTGGCCCGGCCTCATGCAGACCATCTGGGGCGACCCCGATCGGATGACCAAGGTCTACTTCGAGCGCTACTGCAAGAACAAAAACAGCAAGGACTGGCACGACTGGCCGTATTTCGCCGGCGACGGCGCGGTGCATGCGGCGGACGGCTATTTCCGCATCCTCGGCCGCATCGACGACGTGATCAATGTTGCGGGCCACCGTCTCGGCACCAAGGAGATCGAGTCGGCGGCATTGACCGTGCCCGAGGTCGCGGAAGCCGCAGTCGTTGCGGTGCCCGATGAGATCAAGGGCCGCGTGCCTGAACTGTACGTGTCGCTCAAACCGGGCGTGACGGGCGACGAAGCGCTGGCGAAACGCATCTCCAAGGCGATCGAAACCGAGATCAGCCCGATCGCACGGCCGCGCAAGGTGTGGATCGTTCCCGACATGCCCAAGACGCGCTCGGGCAAGATCATGCGCCGCGTGCTGATGGCGCTGTCCACGGGCGGGAATCCAGGCGACATCACCACGCTCGCCAATCCGGACGTGGTGGCCAAGATCAAGGACCAGGTCTCGGGCAAATGATCCGCCCGCGCGCCGGCGCCGATACTAGGCAGGCGGCTTTGCCGCCAGCCTACCGTATTCCCGCTGCCGGCACGCTTGCGGCCTAGACGAGAACCAGCTTCGACTCCTCGCTCGGAGCTGCGCACATAGAGCGGTTCGAAAGACGGGATGGTATTGATGTGATCCCAGTGCGTATGCGAGATGAATAGGCGCGCCGACGGACGCTGCACCTTGGTCGCCGCAAGGTGGTCGGACAAGCGCTTGATGCCGGAGCTGCAGCCGAAGATGTACAGCGGCTCGCCGCTGATCCCTACGGTGACGCACGGCGTGTTGCCGCCATAGCGCAGCGAGCCCACTCCGGGCGCCGAAAACGTTCCGTATACGCCCCAGTCGCTTACGATCGCTTCTTCGGGCGTGGTTCGCATTGATAAATCGAGGCAAAGCTGGTAGCTTCCCAGACAGGCTCAGGGACGGGTCGCCGGGTCGACGCCGCGACGACACAAAAAACATGCAACAGGCATCCGCGCCAGCTGTTCTCGATCCGGAGGTCAGGCAAGTCCGCGCCGGCGACGGGGCCGCGGCGGTGGCGCTGACCGGCGCATGGGACATCCGCGCACTCGAATCGCGCGCCAGATTGCTCAAACCGCAGCTGCGCCAGCTCGCGAGCGATCCAGGCAGGCACTGGGACCTGTCCGGCATCCAACGCCTCGATCACATCGGCGCGCTGTTGATATGGCAGGCATGGGGCAAGCGCCGCCCGGCCCGGCTCGCGCTGGCGCAAGCGCATGAGGTGTTTTTTTCCGGCCTGGGTTCTGCCGAGGCTGCCGCTGCCGCCGCGCCGTCCGATCTGCTGCGCCCGGTGCGCGCGCTAGGCGCTGCGATGCTGCTCACCGCCGAGCATCTACGCGACATCGTGCAGCTGATCGGGCAGATCCTGATCGACTCGTTCGCGCTGATACGCCATCCGCTGCGCGGGCCGTGGCGCGAGATATCCGCCAGCCTGTTCCGTGTCGGCGCACAGGCGCTGGGCATCACCGCCCTGGTGGGCTTTCTTATCGGCGTGGTGCTGTCCTATCTTTCGGCCGAGCAACTGAAGGCTTTCGGCGCCAATATCTTCATCATCAACCTTCTCGGCATGGGCATCATCCGCGAGCTCGGACCAGTGATCGCAGCGGTGCTGGTGGCAGGTCGCTCGGGCTCGGCCATCACGGCACAGCTCGGCGTAATGCGCGTCACCGAAGAGCTGGATGCGCTTTCGGTGATGGGCATTCCGCATACCGTGCGCCTGATCCTGCCCAAGATCGTGGCGCTGGCGATCGCCCTGCCGCTGCTGATCCTGTGGACCTCGAGCATCGCCTTGATCGGCGGCGCCCTCTCCGCCGACATGCAACTGGGCATCAGTATGCATTCGTTCTTCATCGGCCTGCCCGCGGCCGTGCCGACGGTCAACCTGTGGCTGGCGATGGGCAAGGGCGTCGTGTTCGGTGCGCTGATCGCGCTGATCGCCTGCCATTTCGGCCTGCGCGTGCAACCGAACACCGAGAGCCTGGGCATAGGCACCACCAACGCGGTGGTGGCGTCGATCACTGCAGTGATCATCGCCGACGCCGTGTTCGCAGTAATCTTCTCCGACGTCGGCATTTCCCTGTCATGAACCCGGTGATCGAAGTGCGTGGCCTGTGGACGCAGTTCGGCGACCTTGTGGTGCACAAAGACCTGAACCTTACGGTGATGCCGGGCGAAGTGGTGTCGCTGGTGGGCGGTTCGGGCAGCGGCAAGACCACACTGATGCGGCAAATACTGGGCCTGGAGCAGCCGGCGCGCGGTACGGTCAAGGTGTTCGGCATCCCGCTGCACGGATCGAATGCGCAACTGGTGCAGAAAATCCGCAAGCGCTGGGGCGTACTGTTCCAGGAAGGGGCGCTTTACAGCGCGCTGTCGGTATTCGACAACATCGCCCTGCCGCTGCGCGAGTTGCGCGCATTCGACGAGGAATTCATCCGCGACATGGTGATGCTCAAGCTCGATATGGTAGACATCGAGCGCCGTCACGCTTCGAAGATGCCATCCGATCTCTCCGGCGGCATGATCAAGCGCATCGCGCTCGCGCGGGCACTGGTGCTCGAGCCCGAGCTGGTGTTTTTGGACG
>DATKUQ010000008.1:0-14583 GCA_035530495.1 Burkholderiales bacterium | reverse complement strand
GCCGCATTGAATCCGGCATTCTGGGGGGGGACCGCAGGCGGCGCCTGGTTACCACAGGCATTGACCTGCCCCCCGGCAATCTGCCCACCGTTATAGTCGGTATTCATGCCGCCGTTACCGTAGACGCTGACGCCGACTGACATGTCCGGACCTATCATTCGGTTGTAGCCGATCTCCGGGACGAAAAACAGGTTGCTGCCGCTGCTCACCGAGCCGTCCATGCCGGTACCGTTGCCGGAACTACCGCTGCGCGATATGTCGCGCCGCGGACTGAACAGATCCACGCCGATGTCGAAGCGGCTGCCGGCCCAGACCATGCTCGCCGGGTTGTTCGCCCCGCCGAAGGAATCGTCGGCCATCGCCACCGATGCCCCGCCCATCCCCTTGGCTTTCATGCCGTAGCCGTGTGGATAATACCCGTCCGTTGCCAGCGCAAGCGACGGGATCGCAAACACGGCGAGCAGCGCCGATGCCAGTACTGTGCGTTTCATTTGCCCCCCTTTCCCTTCTATTTAATTGGAATGAGCTTGTTGAGCGACTCTGAAGGCCGCCTGCATACATCCTACCTAGATAAACAGCGTGACGTCGGCCTCCTGCGCCATCGGTAGAAAGCTCGCAGCGCCACAATATTCCTTCACCTCGGGTATGAAATCCTCGTGGGTGAAGCCGAACAGATCGACCGTCATCTGGCAACCGATCATGTTCACCCCGGCCTCCAGGCACAGCGAGCGCAATTCCGAAATATCGGCCACGCCGTTGTTCTTTATGGTCTGCTGCATGAGCGTGGTGGCGAAGGACTCGAAACCGGGAATGCCGGCCTGAACCAGATTGGGAATATTCCAGTTGATTCCTTTGAACCAGTCCGGGCCGAAGGGCATTTTCATCGGCATGCCGGGATTGCCGAGCGGGCTGATCTTGAGACCGGAGATATCCTTCCTGAGCAGCTGCAGGCCGTAGAAGGTGCAGAATATCGACACGTTCCAGCCCAGCGCCGCCGCGGTCGACGCCAGGATGAAGGGCGGATAGGCCCAGTCCAGAGTCCCTTTGGTGGCGATGATAGTCATCGAAGGCGTCTTGTTCGCCTTCATTTCTGCGAGCTTTTCTTCTATTTTCTGCGGCAGGATTTCGTCCAGCCGCTGGCGGACGATCTGCTCGATCAAGGCTACATCAGGTGTGGCACCCATACGCTCCTCCATTCATGGACGGCCCTTATCGGCGTGGCGCCGTACCGGGCTCTCGTTCAAAGCAAATTGCATCCATCATGCACTAATTCGGGCTCGGTCCCAGCCGAATTATCTTATTAGCTGATAGCTTCGGCTGATACTTGCCCGCACCCTTTCCTGCATCCGAGACTAGACCGAATCGCAGGCCGAGCGGAAAGCATAACAGTTTGGCAAGCGACCGCAAGCGACACGTTCTTGGCCGCTGCCGCCCAGAGGCTGACACAGCTGTCTTGGAGGCGCATCCGGGCCGCCCCCCATCCCCCGCGATACCGCCGTGCGCACTTTCCGGGCCCGCCGGCCGTGGTAGTATTTCTCCAGTACAGGACACAACACCGGCAAACCAAGCCGCCGGTGCGAGCGGAGCAGCGGATGAACCAGCCGGTCACACACCCCATACGAACTGCCAGCGCAGCGCGTGAAACCGATCTGCAGGCCTTGCGCGCGCTGTCGGAACTCACCGCGGTGCTCGCAGAAGAGCACGACCCGGAGAAGTTGCTGGAACGCTCACTCGGCACCATGGTCCGGCTCGCTCGCGCCCAGGCGGGCGTGGTGCGCGTGGTGACCAGCGACGGCGCCCATATGCGCCTGGTTGCCGCGCAAGGGCTGGCGCCCGAAGTGGTGGCGCAGGAGCAGCTCGTGCCGCTGGACTGCGGTGTCTGCGGCGCCGCGGTGAGCGACGACGCCGTGCGCCAGAGCTTCGAAATGCAGCATTGCGCAGGACACACCGGCGCGGACTACTTCCAATATCTGGGCAGCGCGGTGGTGATCCCGCTGCGGCACATGGGCAGAGTGCTCGGCGCCTACACCCTGTTCTTCGAGGAGCAGCGCGACACCCCGGAGGAGTTGGGATTGCTGTACCGCTCCATCAGCGAACATCTGGGCATGGCGCTGGAAAACACACGCCTGCTGCGCGAAAACATGCGCATGACGCTGATGAGCGAGCGCCAGCTGATCGCCAACGAGGTGCACGATTCGCTCGCGCAGACCATGGCCTATATGAAAATCCGGCTCGCGATGATGCAGGAAGCGCTGGAGGCAAGCGAACAGCCGCAGGCACTGAAACATGCCGCCGAAGTGCAGCAGGCGCTGGAAGGCGCCTACGCCGACCTGCGGGAGTTACTGTCGCAATTTCGCAACCGCATGGACCCACTGGGGCTGGTGCACGCGCTGCAGGAACTGCAGATCAAGTTCCACGATCGTACCGGCATCGCCCTCGCTTTCGACAATCGCACCACCGATCTCGACCTGAGCGCGGAGGAGGAAAGCCAGGTATTCCACATCATGCAGGAGGCGCTCGCCAATGTGGCGCGCCACTCCGGCGCAAAACGCGCCCGCCTCACCATGGAACTGGTCGCGGGCGAATACCGTTTTGCGGTCGAGGACGACGGGCTGGGATTTTTCGCCTTCGGCCAGCGCATGGGCGGCGCCGAGCACCATCCGCACCTGCGCCATCACCTTGGCGTCAACATCATGCGCGAGCGCGCGCAGCGACTGAACGGCGCGATCGAAATCATCAATTTGCCGCAGGGCGGCGCACGCGTCAGCCTGGTGTTCCCGGCGCAGAACGGAGCAACGGCATGAAGCACCGGGCAGCAGCCCCGGCCAAAGCCGCGGATGCCGCAGGCTGCCGACTGCGCCCCCCGCCCGCAAGCGATTGTCGGACGACGGCATGAAGGCAGTGCGCGTCATGCTGGTCGATGACCATACGCTGTTTCGCCGGGGCCTGGCGGAGCTGCTGCATGGACGCAACGGCATCGAAGTGGTGGCAGCCACCGCGGGCGCAACCGAAGCTGCGCGCCTGATGCAGGAGACCAAACCGGATGTGCTGCTGCTCGATCTCAACCTGCCACCGCACGGGGGCCTCGCATTGCTGCGAACCCTGCAGGATTACGGCTGGAACGGCCCGACGCTGGTCCTGACCGTTTCCGATTCCGAAGACGATCTTGCCAACGCGCTGCACGCCGGCGTGCGCGGCTATCTGCTGAAGGACATGGAACCCGAGGACGTTACCGATGCGATCCTGCGCGCGGTGCGCGGCGAAACCGTGGTCGCCCCGGTCATGACGATGAAGCTGGTGGACCTGTTGCAGCCCGCGCGGCAGAGCAAGACACGGGAGAACCTGCTGGAGCAGCTGACCGATCGCGAGCGCGAAATCCTCAATCACCTGGCACAGGGCATGTCGAACAAGGCGATCGCGCGCGCGCTCGACATCAGCTACGACACGGTCAAGCTGCACGTACGCCACATCCTGTCGAAGCTGAATTTCACCTCGCGCGTAGAGGCCGCGGTGTTCGCAGTCGAACAGCGCAGCGGACCGCAGGGCTCTTCCGAGCCGCGCAAGACCTGAGAGAGCAGGGCTAACGCGTGGCAGACAACACGCGGTCGCCGCCGCGCTTTTCGGCGCCTGCTTCTGCCGCGGTCGCCTCGTACCACGCAAGTTTTGCGTGCAAGCGCACCACCTCGCCGACGATGATGAGCGTCGGCGGCGCGAGCTGCGCGGCCTGCGCCAGTTGCGGCAGGCTCGCCAGCGTCCCCACCACCGTGCGCTGGCTGTCCGTGGTGCCGTGCTGCACGATCGCCGCCGGCGTCGCATCGGACATGCCATGGGCCGCGAGTTCGCGGCACAGCGTGGGCAAGCCCAGCAGGCCCATATACACAACCAGGGTGCGTCCGGGGCGGACCAGCGAGTCCCAGTCCAGATCCACGCTGCCGTCCTTGAGGTGGCCGGCGACGAACAGGCAGGAACTGGCGTAGTCGCGGTGAGTAAGCGGGATGCCGGCGTACGCCGCAATGCCGCAGGCGGCGGTGATCCCCGGTACCACTTCGAAGGCAATGCCGGCCGCGGCCAGCGCCTCCACCTCCTCGCCGCCGCGGCCGAAGATGAACGGGTCGCCGCCCTTGAGCCGGACCACGCGCTTGCCCTGGCGCGCGAGCCGCACCAACAGCTGGTTCATTTCGGACTGGCTGAGAGTATGGTTGCCGCGTTCTTTGCCGGCATAGATGCGTTCGGCCCCGTGGCGGCCCAGTTCGAGAATCGGAGCCGACACCAGGTGATCGTAGACGATGACTTCGGCCTCGGCCAGCAGCTTCGCCGCCCGCAGCGTCAGCAGCTCCGGGTCGCCCGGTCCTGCGCCCACCAGATAAACCGTGCCCGGCAGCATAGCGCGGGTGCTCGCAGCTTCGAGGGTCATAGGCGCATCAGTGCGCCGCGGCCAGCGGCGTCGCCGCGCGCCGTTCTGAACTACCGCGCACGAAACCGACGAAACGCGCTGCCCAGTCGTAGTCGCCGACGCTGCGCAAGTGCGCGTAATTGGCCAGGAGCTTGTTGACCACGATGCCGTCGGATTTTCCGTCCGTGCCGAAGCCACGCGCCACGCGATAGGCAAAGCGCGTGTCCGGAGCCAGCCCGTCGATGCTCGAATAGTGGAACTCGTGCGCCGGGATCTCCGCATGGAGTTCCCCGCGCCCGCCCCAGGGGTGAGCCTCAGTCGGGGTGAGCTTGACATAGCCGCGGCCGAGCGGCCGCTCGTGCATCACCACGTCGCCCGCGATCGCGCCCACCATGCGGCGCGTGTCGCCGCGCCAGCTGAGCGAGCGCGCGAGGTACATCAGCCCGCCGCACTCGGCATAGGCGGGCATGCCCGCCTCGATCGCCGCCAGGATGTCGCCGCGCAAGGCGACATTCGCCTCCAGGTCGCGCATGAATATTTCAGGAAAGCCGCCGCCGATGATGAGACCGTCGACGCGCGGCAGCCGCGCGTCGCGCAGCGTGTCGAAAAACACCAGCTCTGCGCCGGCGCGCTCCAGCGCCTCCAGGTCGTCCGGGTAGTAGAAACCGAACGCGCGGTCGCGCGCAATGCCAATGCGCACGCCCATCGTGCCCGGCGGCGAAGGCCGAAGCGCACCGCCTAACGGCGCGTGACTGACCGTGGCCGCAAGCAACCGTTCGAGATCCACCTGCCGCGCTACAGTCGCGGCAAGCAGCGCGATGCGTGTCTGCGCCGTGTCGTCTTCGCCGGTCGGCGTGAGACCAAGATGGCGCTCGGCGATGGCCAGGCGCGGGTCCTCGTGCACCGCGCCCAGCACCGCCACGTCGGTGTAATGCTCGATCACCGCGCGCAGCTTGGCTTCGTGGCGCGCGCCGCCCACCCTGGACAAAATCACGCCCGCAATGCGTATCGATGGATCGAAGGCCTGATAACCCAGGATCAGCGGCGCGATGCCGCGGGTCATGCCGCGCGCGTCGAGCACCAGCACCACCGGCAGGTCCAGCAACTGCGCCAGCGCCGCGTTGCTGTTCCTGCCCAGCAGGTCGAGGCCGTCGTACAGCCCTTTGTTGCCCTCGACCAGGCATACGTCGGCGCTTGCACCATGGAAGGCGAACTCGCGCCGCAGCTGCTCGGGCGTGGACAGGTTGAAATCGAGGTTGCGGCAGGCGCGGCCGGTTGCGGCTGAATGCCACATCGGATCGATGTAATCCGGCCCCTTCTTGAACGTCTGCACCGAGAGCCCGCGCCGCGACAACTCTGCCGCCAGGCCTACACTGACGCTGGTCTTGCCCGAAGACTTGCGTGCGGCGGAAACGAGAAACCGGTGCATGTGTGGCTTTGCGCTCGGCTGGCGCTGCGAGCTCAGGCCTGCGGAACTTGATCCAGGCGCGCCGGCAGCAGCGCGAGCGCGCGCAGCACGACGACGACGATGGTGGCCGCCAGCGCCACGCCGCCCAGGCCGAGGAACACCTCGGGCGCGCTCGGCATGTAAGGATGGACTACGCCGTCGAAGAAACTGCTCGATTCGATCATGCCCGGGAACAGAATCTGCGGATACGCCTCGCCGCCGATGATGGTCACATACATCTGCGCCAGCCCGCCGATCACCACCAGCGCGCAGGCGGCGACGATGCCGCGGCGCGAGGTGCGCGGACGAAACAGCAGAATCAGCGGCAGGATCCCGCCCAGCGCGATCTCGCCGACCCAGAACAGGAACGTATACACGCCGCCATCGAGCAGGACGAAGCGCTCAAAATCATCGTATTGCGTCATATAGAGCTTGGTGAGGTGGTACACGGTGACAAAGTAGAGCGAAGCGGCGACAAACACGCCGAGGAGATTCTTCAGGCGCGCGAGCAACTCATCGGCGATCGGCTGCTGATCCCAGCGGCAGGTCGCGAGCAATAGCGGGATGAAAAGCGCGGTGCCGTAAGCGAAGGAAAACACGATGAACATCGGCGCCAGGATTGCCGTGTCGTAGGCCTCGCGCGCGACCAGGAAGCCGAAAATCGAACCGGTACCGGTGGTGAGCATCAGCCGCCAGATGAACGCGCCCATCCCCACCACCTTGGAGTAGCGGTTCATGCGCCGCTCCAGCATGAACCACAGATACACCACGCAGAAAATGATGAATCCGTTATAGAGGAAGACGTTGAGGGTGAATATCGATGTGAAGTTGAAATGCGTCATCGCCACGATCAGCCGGTCCGAGCGGCCCAGATCGAGCACCAGCACCGTCAGGCCGCCGACGAGCAGGGACACTGCGAGCAGCGCCGACAAGGGCGCAATCGGCTTGTACGCGGTCTTGCCGAACACGGACGCGGTCGAGGCGACATTGAGCGCGCCGGAGGCGGCGACGATCATGAACACGGCGAACACGTGTGGCATGCCCCAGACAATCTGGTTGTCCATGCCGGTAACGATATGGCCGTAATGCTCCATGTAGAAGTAGGAAACGGCCCCCAGCGCGAGCGGAATTGCCAGCAGCGCCAGCAAGCCCCAGAAGCGGGTGGGCGGACCGCCCAATTGACGATAGGCAACGGTTTCGGCCATATCAAAGTCCTTGGTAACGCACGCCGGGGTCCGTTCTCAGGTCGGCCCTGATCGCGGTCGTGGCGTATTGGGCGACGCGCTGCGCGATTTCGCTGTGCGGATCGTTCAGGTCGCCGAAAGTCATGGCGTTGTGTCCGGCCTTGGTGCAGGCGTCTACGCAGGCCGGCTGCTGGCCGCGGTCGACGCGCTGCACGCAGAAGGTGCAGCCTTCGACCGTGCCCTTGCCGCGCGGCACGTCGGGATTCTGGTCGGTGAGCTCCTGGGCGACGAAGGAACGCGCCTTGTACGGGCAGGCCATCATGCAGTAGCGGCAGCCGATGCAGATATGCCGGTCCACCAGTACGATGCCGTCGGCGCGCTTGAACGAGGCGCCGGTGGGGCAGACCAGGACGCAAGGCGGTTCGGCGCAGTGCTGACACATCACCGGTACCGAATGCGTGCGGCCGTTGCGCATGTCTTTCAATTCGATCTTGCGTATCCACTGCGAGTCGGTGCGCGGATGCCCGCTTGACTTGATTCCGTTCTCGGTGGCGCAGGCGGAAACGCAGTCGTCGCAGCCGGTCTGGCACTTGTTGGTGTCGATCAACAGGCCCCAGCGCACCTTGCTGGAAGCAGGCTGATCCGGCGCGCGCGCGGCGGCGATTTCGATCAGGCGGATTCCCGGCGCGAGCATCACCCCGCCCAAGGCGGCAGCCGAGATGGCGAGGAATCCGCGCCGGCTGAGGCCTTCGTCGGAACTCATTGGCTTGCTCCTGTTGCAAGCTTGGGCTTCGAGGCGTGGCACTCGAAGCAGTCCAGCGTCACGCCCGCATAGGCATGGCAGCTCTGGCAAAACCCCTTCGGGCCCAGCACGCTGTCGGTAGTCTTGCTCGCATGGCACGCCACGCAACGTTCGAGGTTGTACTTGGTCGTGCGTATCCCCTCGTGCACGGTCAGGTCACGCTGATGCAAGAGCATCTCCGGATGATTGCGCCGCATGATTTCGGTAGGCGCCACGCAGTGGCCCGGGTTGGCGATGATGATGTCCGGTTTGGGCGTGCGTTCGGAAGCGAACGCCAGCGCCGGCAGCATGAGCGCCAGGCAGGCGACGAATTGAAGCAGCCCGCGCAGGCTCATCCTACTCTCCCAGGCCCATCTTGATGTAGCCCGTCGGGCACACGTCCATGCAGATATGGCAGCCGACGCAGCGGTCGTAATCCGTATAGACGTAGCGGCCTACGGTCGCCTGCGCCTTGGGCACCTTCTTCACCGCGATCTGCGGACAGTAGACCACGCAGTTGTCGCATTCGAAACACTGGCCGCAGCTCATGCAGCGCTTGGCCTCCGCCTGCGCCTGCGCCTCGGTCAGCGCGACGATGCGCTCCTCGAAGTTGCCCAGCGCAGTGGTCTCGCTGAGGGTGATGGTCTGGCGCGTATTGCGCGGCGTGTAAGAAAAATGCCCTAAGAACAGCTCTTCATGCGGGATCACATAGCGGTCGGAGCGATTCTCGTAGTTGTGCACCGCAATGCTCGATTTGTCGGTACCGCGCAGCGCTTCGTGCGCTTCCTCGACCTTCATCCCCTTTTCCATCATCTTGCGTATGAGATCGAATTGATGCACGTCGATCTTGGGCCGCTTTTCCTGGGGCTCATTGTGCAGGAACCGGTCGATGCCGTCCGCGGCGATCGAGCCGTGTCCGATCGCCGTGGTCAGCAGGTGCGGGCGCACGATGTCGCCGCCGACGAACACGCCCTCTTTGCCCGTCACTTGGTAGTTCTTGTCCGCGGAGACCGCGCCCTTGCCGTTGTTGAACTCTTCCAGACCGGTAAAATCGACCGCCTGGCCGACGGCGGAAACGATCAGGTCGGCGGGGATATCCTCCTCGGTTCCTTCGACGATCTTGATCTCGAGTTTGGGTCCGACGAACTTCGCCTCGCATTGGGCCACGCGCAGCGCCGTGGCGCGGCCCGCGGCATCGCGCACCACCATGACGGGTGCCAGACCGCCGCGAATGGCGATGCCCTCGGCGAGCGCTTGTTCGATTTCGTGCTTGTTCGCCTGCATCTTGTCGATGGCGAACACCGAGGTCAGCGTCACATCGGCGCCCTGCTTGGCCGAAATGGCGGCGACGTCGTGCCCGATCTGGCCGGCGATGGCGTGTTCCGGGCGTTCCTGTTCGTGCATCTGCTCGATATGGCCCAGGCGCCGCGCCACCGTAGCGACGTCGATCGAGGTGTCGCCGCCGCCGACCACCACCACGCGCTTGCCCACATGGCGCATGCGGCCGTCGTTGAAAGCCTGCAGGAATGCAGTGGCGGTGACCACGTTCGGCGCGTCGTTGCCCGGACAGGGCAGCGCGCGGCCTGCCTGGGCACCCAAGCCGAGGAACACCGCATCGAAATCGGCGCGGATCTGCTCCATGGTGACATGGGTGCCGATGCGGCAGGACAGCCGGGTCTGCACGCCGATATCGAGAATGCGCTGGATTTCGGCATCGAGGATGTTGCGCGGCGTGCGGAAACCCGGAATGCCGTAGCGCATCATCCCGCCCAGCTCGGGGTGCTCGTCGAAAATGGTGACGTCGTGGCCCTTGCGCCGCAGCTGGTAAGCCGCCGACAGCCCGGCGGGCCCGCCGCCGATCACCGCGACCTTCTTGCCTGTGGCGACCGCCGGCTTGTCGTAAGCATAGTTCTTGGCAATGGCGGTATCGCCGACGAAATGCTCGACCGAATTGATACCGACAAAATCCTCGACCTGATTGCGGTTACAGCCCGACTCGCACGGCGCCGGACATACGCGGCCCATCACCGAGGGAAACGGATTGGCGTCGGTCATACGGCGGAACGCGTATTCCTGCCAGCTCATCGCCTGCTGGCCCGCGGGCGCCGCCGGGGGCTTCTCGATCCCGCGCACGATGTTGAGATAACCGCGGATGTCCTCGCCCGCCGGGCAGCTGCCCTGGCAGGGGGGCGTGGCCTGAATGTAAGTCGGACACTTGTGTGAGTGGTCGGCATCGAAGATCTTGTCCTGCCAGCGCTTCCAGTGCGTATCGCCCTCGCGGAAACGGCGGAACTCCAGGTTGGTCTTGGACTGCTCTGTCGCGCTCGACATTTTCGGTCTCCTCAATACGGGTTATTTCGGCCCGAGCCGGATCGCGTTGCTCGCCAGCTGGTGCACGCCACCCACCACGTTCATTTTGAATTTGTAGTACGGCAGGACCTTGGTGAATTGCGCCTTGCAAATGGCGCAGATGGTCGCCATGAAGTTGACGCCGTCGGAGTCGGCCACTTTCTTCAGCGCCTCCATGCGCGGCAGCGCGCCTTTTACGCGCAGGTCGGTCACCTCGTCGCTCAGCAGGCCGCCGCCGCCGCCGCAGCAGAAGGTCTTTTCGCGAATGCTGTCCGCATCCATTTCGACGAAATGGTTCGCCACCGCGCGGATGATTGCGCGCGGGATCTCGTACTGGCCGCCCGGCATGCTCCCCATGCGCGAGCCGCGCGAGACGTTGCACGGGTCATGGTAAGTGACCACGTATTTGTCATTGGCACTCTTGTCGAAGCTGATCGCGCCGCGCTGGATCAGGTCGTAGGTGAGTTCGCAGATGTGCTGCGGCACCGGATACTTGGGATCGAGAAAATCGAACGGCCCGATGAGGGTGTTCCAAAAGCTGTACGCGACGCGCCAGGCGTGGCCGCATTCGCCCACGACCAGCCGACTCGCTCCCAGATCCAACACCGCTTCGCGCACGCGCGAGGCGATTTTCTGCATCTGGCCGTAGTTGCCGATGAACAGCCCGAAGTTCCCCGCTTCCGAGGCGTGGCTGGAAAGCGTCCACGGGATGCCTGCCGCGTGGAATACCTTGGCGTAACCGATCAGGCTGTACACATGCGGCTCGGCGAAAAAATCCGCCGAGGGCGTGATCAGCAGCACTTCCGCGCCTTTCTGGTCGAGCGGCAGACGGATGTCGAGCCCGGTCTCTTCCTTGAGGTCCTCTTCGATGCTCTGCAGCGTATCGAGCAACGCCGGGCCGGGCAGGCCGAGGTTGTTCCCGATCTTGTGCAATTTGCCGATGACCTCGTTGGAATATTTCTGCCCCATGCCGATCGAGTCCATGATTTCTCTCGCGGCCATGGTGATCTCGGCAGTATCGATGCCGTAGGGGCAGAACACGGAGCAGCGGCGGCATTCCGAGCACTGGCCGTAATAGGTGTTCCAGTCGTCGAGCACTTCCTTGGTGAGATCCTCGGCGCCGACCAGTTTCGGAAACCATTTCCCGGCCCAGGTGAAATGGCGCCGGTAGACCTTGCGCAGCAGGTCCTGGCGCGCTACCGGCATGTTCTTGGGGTCCCCGGTGCCGAGAAAGTAGTGGCATTTGTCAGTGCAGGCTCCGCAATGCACACAGGCGTCCAGGTACACCTTGAGCCCGCGGTACTTTTGCAGCAGCTCGCCCATCTTGGCGATCGCCTTGTCGTGCCAGTCCTCGACCAGTTCGCCGGGAAAGCCGAGCGCCTTCTGCACCGCAGGGCTGGCCGCATAGAGTTTGCTATCCGCCATCGCCCCGGCCTGCAGGATCGGAATAACCGGGTAGGGTTTGAACGGGGGAGCGACGACTTCAGCGGCCATGGGTTTACCTCAGGATTTCGCTTTATCGAGTTCGGCGGCCCAAGGCGCGATGTGCCGCCGTTCGCGCGGATCGTCGACCTGGTTGCGCCCGGGGCTGAAGAACAGGCCGGGCGCGTGCAGCAGCTTGGAATAGGGGAAGACCGCGATCAGCAGCGCCACCAGCGTCAGGTGCACGAACAGCAGGGGTTGCACCGGCAAGGGCTGCAAGTCGAAGCGCATCAAGCCGAGAAAGAATTCCTTCACGGAGATGATGTCGGTATGGTCGATAAATTTCATCGACAGGCCGGAGAGGCCGATGCCGAGCAGCAGCGCCAGCATCAGGTGATCGGACAGCGTGGAGATATAGCGGATGCGCTCGACCAGAAAACGCCGTGCCCACAGCCCGGCGAGCCCCGCCACCATGGCCAGACCGCCGTAAATGCCGAACGGCTGAATCCAAACCACCCAGAACCAGATCGGCTGGGTGAAATAGCGCAGATGCCGCGCCACTACCAGCGCCAGCGCGACGTGAAACATGAAGCCGAACAGCCAGATCCAGAGGTTGGCCTTGAACAGGCTTTCGAACAAGCCTACCTCGCGCAGCATGCGCAGCACCACACCGGTGGTGGTGGTCGGCGCGGGCGTGGTCGGGATCTTGAGCGGCGCCGGCGTGCGCGCGTAGTCTACGATTTTGTATACGAGACCGGCAACGCACAACAGCGTGGCGGTATAGAACAGCAGCGCGAAATATAGGGTCGCCGCGCTCATGGCAGACCCGGTTCGCCCGTGGGTTCGCCACCAAACGGAATTAGTTCGCGCACCGAAAGCGGAGTTTTCATCCGAAAATCCTTTGCGCCGCCCGCGTCACCGGCAGTTCGTTTTATACGCAGCCAGTCGGCTTGGGCAGGCCGGCGATCTTGCACGCCTGCTTTGCCGGGCCGTAGGGAAACAGCTCATACAGGTACTGGCTGTTGCCCTTGTCCGGGCCGAGCTTCTTGCCGATCGCCTTGGTCAGCACGCGCACCGCCGGGGCGATCTGGAACTCGGTGTAGTACTCGCGCAGGAAGTTGATCACCTCCCAGTGCGACGGGGTGAGATCCACGCTCTCGGTCTTGGCGATGGTGTTTGCGATCTCTTCGTTCCAGTCCGACAAATTTACGAGGTAGCCTTCCTCGTCAGTTTCGTAGCTGACGCCGTTTACTTCGATAGCCATATGCACTCCTTTGATGTCACTAGTCGCTAAAGCCAGGATTGGCAGGTGTTGTACTTTGTCACGAGGTCGACGAAACCGCTGTAATCGACCAGATTGACCCCCTCGCTAACCGAATTCGCCATGCCGCGCGCCTCCAGATCGGGGGCAAGTGCATAGACCTCGATGTTCGCCATGGCTGCACGCAGCTTGGGCTCGGCGGCGCTGCCGCGGGTGGCGCCATAGACGCCGTCCTCAATCAATAACACCGCACCCCCGGCCTGCGCCGTGGCGAGACAGGAGTCGAGCGCGTTGCGTTCGGTCGGCGATTTGTTCACGATATGAAGCATCACTTGTTCCTTGCCTTGTTCAGAAGCTCAGCAGCACATCCTGCTGTTCCATCAGTTTCCCCAACTCGGCGCGCGACACCACTTCCACCGGCACGCACATGTCGTCCGCATTCAAGCCGCGCTGCTCCAACGATTCCTTCTCCACGTACAGCTTGTTGACGTCATAGTCGTCCAGCGCGCGGTAGGTGGGCTGAAAATTCTTCACCTCGATGCCCTTCGTCTGATGGCCTTTTTTCAACTGGTACACGCCGTCGTCCAGGAACGCGAGCGACACGTCCTGATCGAATGCCGCCGCGATCAGCACCACCTCCAGCGACTCGAGCGCATAGATGGTGCCGTAAGGCGCCTTACGGTTGATGTACATGAATTTCTTGACCGCTCCCTGTTCGCTCATCTTTTCCTCGTTGCGCTCGAGCCGAGCTTTCTTCTAATCGCCGAACACTACCAGCCGGTCGGCCTGGATCCCGGTCTCTATCAACTGGCCCAGTCCGGAGATGCGAAAGCCGGGCGCGAGAATCTCGTCCTTGATGCCGCGGCGCAGCGCCGCCGCCACACACACCACGAGGTCGAGCGCATGTTCCTGCCCGAGCTTCGACCAACGATTGACAATATGCCGATCATCCTGCGGCGGTTCAGTCAGACGCGTAGCATTGTCCACGCCGTCGTGATAGAAAAACACGCGCTGGATCTTATGCCCGGCCGCGAGCGCAGCCTTGCAGAACTGGTAGGCGCTGTCGGAGGCCTGGTGTGTATATGGGCCTTCGTTGACCAGAATGCCGAAATTCATAGTTACCTTTTGAAACTCCTATTTTGGTGGATCTAGGCCCGAAGGTCTCGATCCCCCCTCGAGGGGAACATCCCCTCGGGAAGGGGGCATTGCCCCCTTGTTCTTCTTTCTCCTAGAACCTGATGTGCGTGGAGGCGTTGAGGTTGGCCCGCGCGCCGCGCCAGTCGTCGATCAGGTACTTGGTGAACGTGAGCCCTGTCTTCTCGAAAAAGCGCGGCCAGCCGATGCGTTCGATCCAGTCGGACATGCGCTCCCAGGCGCGCGCGTCTTCCTTGTACACGTGCAGGATTTTTTTCACCACCTCGGCGACCTCGGGCCAGCGCGGCGGATTGTTGGGCAGGCCAGATACCACCATCTTCATGAACGTCGGTTTGGCGCGTGCGTTGGAATTCTTGCCGCCCACCCAGATCGCGAGCTTGGAATGCTCGGGATCGTTGATCTGCATCGGCGGGCAGGGCGGATAGCAGGCGCCGCAGCAGATGCACTTTTTCTCGTCCACTTCGAGCGAGGGCTTGCCGTTCACGATCGCCGGCCGGATCGCCGCCACCGGGCAGCGCGCGACGACGGAGGGACGCTCGCACACATTGGCCACGAGGTCATGGTTGATCTTCGGCGGTTTGGTGTGCTGCA
>DATKUQ010000007.1:0-3404 GCA_035530495.1 Burkholderiales bacterium | reverse complement strand
CAGTGCTGGCAGCGTACGGAAGACAAGCGCGATGCGCGCATCGCGCGCACCGCCGCGCAACTGTTCATCGCCAGCGGCGATTGCCGCCGCGCGCACGAGATCATAGCGGCGGCGCTGGAGGCCGAATGGAACGAGGACCTGATACTGCTCTACGGCGATTGCCTGGGTGACGACGTCCTGGCCCAGATCGAGCGCGCCGAGAAATGGCTGAAGTCGCGGCCGCACGAGCGCGCGCTGTTGCTGACGCTGGGGCGCTTGTGCCTGCAGCAGGAACTGTGGGGCAAGGCGCAGAGCTACCTCGAGGCGAGCCTGTCCGAGCAGCCCAGCCGCAGCGCGCACGTCGCGCTGGCACAGTTGTTCGACCGCATCGGCAAGCCCGAGGACGCCAACCGGCATTACCGCGCCAGCACCGCAGCGACGCTGCTCCAATAAAGGGTATCTGCATTACGCGGCTGATCTCGCCTTGCGTGATGCATCAATCAACGGGGCCGTCTTGGGTCAGTTGGCTGTACCGTTTTTGTTCGGCCAAATCCGGCCTCCCGGCCTACGGCTCAATCTCTAACCGCGTATCTCCGAAAGACTAGGGCCTGTTGACATTCACCGCATGGGACGCGTTGCCTCCAAATGCGGATGACTGCAAGGCACGCGACCGTCACTTCGACAAGCCGCTGTGTGGGAGGGACGATGAAGTAGTTGTTCGCGCCAGGCTTACTTGATTTCGTTCAGCGGCGCGGTGTTTCCCGCGTCGACCGGGTTGTGGCACAATGCAACGCCTATGCAACAACCAGCACAGCCTGTCGTGATCCAAAACACACCGTTCATGTTTGCCACCCCGGGTGCTTTGCTGCCTCCAATCATGTCGGTCAACTGACCGATGAGCGGCGAATTCATCCTGCAGACGCGCGGGCTCACCAAGCAATTCCAAGGCTTCCTCGCGGTCGACAATGTCGACCTGCGCGTGCGCCGCGGCAGTATCCACGCACTGATCGGCCCGAACGGCGCCGGCAAGACGACCTGCTTCAACCTGCTGACGCATTTCCTGCCGCCGAGTGCTGGACGCATCATGTTCAACGACGAGGACATCACGGCCCTTTCGCCGGCGCAGATCGCACGCCGCGGCGTGATCCGTTCGTTCCAGATCTCGGCGGTCTTTCCGCACATGACGGTGCGCAACAACGTGCGCGTCGCGCTGCAACGCAAGCTCGGTATTTCGTTTCATTTCTGGAAGGGCGAACGGTCGTTGACCGGCCTGAACGACCGCGCAATGGAGTTGCTCGCGCAGGTCGACCTGTCGGACTTCGCCGACACCTTGACCGTAGAGTTGCCTTATGGCCGCAAGCGCGCGCTCGAAATCGCCACCACACTGGCGCTGGAGCCGGAGCTGATGCTGCTCGATGAGCCGACCCAGGGCATGGGACACGAGGACGTGGACCGGGTCAAGGCGCTGATCAAGCAGGTCTCGGCGAACCGCACCATCCTGATGGTCGAACACAACATGAGCGTGGTGTCCCACCTGTCCGACACCATCACCGTGCTGGCGCGCGGCGCGGTGCTCGCCGAAGGACCCTACGACGAGGTCTCGCGCAACCCGCAGGTGATCGAAGCCTACATGGGAAGCGCCGAGACCGAACTTGCGGGCGAACACGGATGAACAGCACCGTCCAGCAGGCCGCGTCGCCCGACGCTGCGAACCGTGCCGCGCCGATGCTGGAAATCGCCGCTCTGCAGGCGTGGTACGGCGAGTCGCACATCCTGCATGGCGTCGACCTGACGGTGCGCGAGGGTGCGGTCGTCACCGTGCTCGGGCGCAACGGATCGGGCCGCACGACCACGATGCGCGCGATCATGGGGCTGGTCGACACGCGCAAGGGATCGATCCGCGTACATGGACGCGAGACCGTGTCGCTGGCGCCACACCAGGTGGCGCGGCTGGGCGTAGGGTACTGCCCTGAGGAGCGCGGCATCTTTTCGGGGCTGTCGACCGAGGAGAACCTGCTGCTTCCGCCCCGCGTGGGCGGGCGCACGGACGTCGGCATGGGTCTGGATGAGATCTACGACATGTTTCCCAACCTGGCCGAGCGCCGCAACAGCCCGGGAACCCGGCTGTCCGGCGGCGAGCAGCAGATGCTGGCCGTCGCGCGCATACTGCGCACCGGCGCACGCCTGCTGCTGCTCGATGAGATTTCCGAAGGGCTGGCGCCGGTCATCGTGCAGGCGCTCGCGAAGATGATCCGCATGTTGCGCAGCAAGGGCTACACGATCGTCATGGTGGAGCAGAATTTCCGTTTCGCCGCACAATTGGCCGACCATTTCTACGTCATGGAGCATGGCCGCATGGTGCAGCAATTTGTGCAGGGCGAGCTTGCGGCCAACATGGACATGTTGCACGAATACCTGGGTGTCTGAGCCCAGCTTTTTTTAACCACGAGGAGAAGACATGAACATGAAACTGAAACCCCTGGCGGCCGGCTTGGCGCTGGCCACCGTGTTTGGGGTAAGCGCCGCGCACGCGGCGGCGAACAAAGTCCTGATCGGCGACATCGATGACATGTCGGGCCTGTACGCCGACGTCATCGGCCCCGGCGGCGTCGTAGCCGCGAAGATGGCCATCGCCGACTTCGGCGGCAAGGTGCTCGGCAAGAAGATCGAGTTCATCTCGGCCGACCACCAGAACAAGCCCGACATCGGCGCGTCGAAGTTCCGCGAATGGGCCGATCAGGATGGGGTCAACATGATCCTCGGTGGCTCCAATACCGGCGTCAACATCGCGATGTCCAAGGTCGCGCTGGCCAAGAAGGTGCCGTTCATCTCCATCGGCGCCGCAGGCGCTTCGCTGACGAACCAGGACTGCACGCCCTACACCGTGCACTACGCCTACGACACGACCGGCCTGGCCAACGGCACCGCTTCGACTATCGTCAAGCAGGGCGGCAAGAAGTGGTTTTTCCTGACCGCCGACTATGCCTTCGGCACCCAGCTGCGCGACGCCGCGACCAAGGTCGTCGAGGCCAACGGCGGCAAGTCGCTGGGCGAGGTGCGGGTCCCGCTGTCGACAGCCGACTTCTCGTCCTACCTGCTGCAGGCCCAGGCCTCGGGTGCGCAGGTGCTTGGGTTGGCCAACGCCGGCGGCGACTTCACGAATTCGCTGAAGGCGGCGCAGGAGTTCGGCCTCACCAAGAAGATGAAGCCGGCCGCGCTGCTCGCCTTCATCAGCGACATCCACGGTCTCGGCCTTAAGACTGCGCAGGGACTAATTCTGACGACCGGCTGGTACTGGGACCTCAACCCCGAAACGCGGGCCTTCGCCAAGCGCTACTTCGCGATCACGAAGAAAGAGCCGACGATGAACCAGGCTGCCTACTACTCGGCGGTGATGCACTACCTGAAGTCGGTCAAGGCCGCCG
>DATKUQ010000006.1:0-6340 GCA_035530495.1 Burkholderiales bacterium | reverse complement strand
ATGATGTCCGAATGCAGGTAGAAGCCGGGGCCGCTGATGTTGGCCGTAGACAGTTCCTCGATCAGTACCGCGCAATGGCCGAAGTCGCCGCCGCCGCCGCCGTATTCTTCCGGCAGCGAGGTGCACAGCAGGCCCTCCCTGCCGGCCTTGAGCCAGGTGTCGCGGTCGACGCAGCCGGCCTGGTCCCACTCGGCCTGGCGCGGCAGGCACTCGCGCTCGACGAAACGGCGCACCGTAGCGCGGAACATTTCGTGGTCTTCGCGGTAGACGCTGCGGGTAATCATTCCGGGAGCATTCATATCATTGAACCTCTAAGTATTGTCATTCTGAGGCCACAGGCCGAAGAATCTGCTTCTGGTCCCCCACGAAAAGCAGATTCCTCGCTGCGCTCGGAATGACAAAATTGGAGTTGTCAGGGTTGCCCGTCAAACGAACTGCGCGCCCGCCTGCGCCTTGTCGCGCACGATCTTCGGGCAGACGTAACGCTCGCCGTATTTCGCCGCAAGTTCATCGGCGCGCGCGGCGAATTTCGCCACGCCCGCGGAATTGATGAACTGCAGCGCTCCGCCGCCCCAGGCGGGGAAGCCGATGCCGAAAATAGAGCCGATGTTCGCATCGGCGACGTTTCTGACCACGCCTTCCTCGAGGCAGCGCGCCGCTTCGATCGCCTGGATATACAGGATGCGGTCCTTCAGCTCCTGCATGTCCCAGGCGATGCCGGGCTTCTCGAACATGCGCTTCAATTCGGGCCAGAGGAATTTCTCGCCGCCCGCCGGGTAGTCGTAGAAGCCGGCGCCGCCGGCGCGCCCCGGGCGCTTGAATTCGTCCACCATGCGATCGACCAGTGCGAATGCCGGGTGCTGCCTGTAGGTCTTGCCTTCGGCGGCGAGATCGGCCGTCGCCTGCTTGCGCGCCATTTGCGCGAGTTTCATCGACACTTCATCGGCGATCGCGAGCGGCCCCACCGGCATGCCGGCCTGACGCGCGGCATTCTCGATCACCGGCGCCGGGATCCCTTCGAGCAGCATCGCCTGGCCTTCGCTCACCCAGGTGCTGAACACGCGGCTGGTGAAAAAGCCGCGCGAGTCGTTGACCACGATCGGCGTCTTGCCGATCTGCTGCACGTAGTCGAAGGCGCGCGCGAGCGTGGCGTCCGAGGTCGCCTTGCCGACGATGATCTCGACCAGCTGCATCTTGTCCACCGGCGAGAAGAAATGCAGTCCGACGAAGCGCTCGGGGTGCTGCGCGGCTTTAGCGAGCCCCGTGATCGGCAGGGTCGAAGTGTTGGACGCGAAAATCCCGTCCGCTGCCAGCTTGGGTTCGGCCTCTTGCGTGACCTGCGCCTTCAGTTCGCGATTTTCGAACACGGCTTCGATCACGAGATCGCAGCCGGCGAGATCATCGGCCGAAGCGGTCACCTTGATCAGGTCCAGCGTCTGCCTTGCGCCCGCTTCATCGCTGCGGCCCTGCTTGATGCGTTTCTCCAGCAGCTTCGCGCTGTAGGCCTTGCCGGTCGAAGCCTGCTCGAGCGTGACGTCCTTCAGCACGCAGGGAATGCGGCGCGTGGCGTTGGCCCAGGCGATGCCCGCGCCCATCATGCCGGCGCCGAGTATGCCCACTTTGCCTGCTTTCCATTTCGGCACGTCCTTCGGGCGCGAGGCGCCCGACTTGATCGCGTTGAGGTTGAAAAAGAACGCGGTGATCATATTGCGCGCGACCTGGCTGGTCATGAGCTTGGCCAGATAGCGCGACTCGTTGCGCATGGCCGAATCGAAGTCGGTCAGCGTGCCTTCGACCGCGCAGGCGAGTATCGCCTCGGGCGCCGGATACAGGCCGCGCGTCTTCTGCGTCAGCACTGCGGGCGCCGCCACCACCAGCACGCCGGCGGCGGGAGAGCGCGCGCCGCCGCCGGGAATCTTCCACTCCTTGCGGTCCCAGGGCTGCTTCGGTTCCGGATTGGCGGCGATCCAGGCGCGCGCGCGCGCCATCAGCTCATCGCGGTTCGCAACCAGCTCGTCGACCAGCCTCAGCTTCAGCGCTTCCTCCGGCCGCATGAGCTTGCCTTCGGCCAGGAACGGCAGCGCCGCCTGCAGGCCGAGCATGCGCACCATTTTGGTCACCCCGCCGCCGCCGGGCAGCAGGCCCAGGCTGACCTCGGGGCAACCAAGCTGGATTTTCGGGTCGGCGATGCAGATGCGCCCGTGCGCGGCGAGGCAGATCTCCCAGCCGCCGCCGAGCGCGGCGCCGTTGATCGCCGCCACCACCGGCCGCCCGCAGAGTTCCAGTTTGCGAAATGCCGCCTTCACCGCTTCGATGCTGCGATACGCTTCGGGCGCATCCTTCTCCGTCAGGCGCATGACACCCTTCAGGTCGGCGCCGGCGAAGAAGCTCGTCTTGCCCGAGGCCAGGATCACACCACGCAGCTTGTCCTTTTCCGCGTCCACGCGCGCGGCGCAGGCGATGAAATCCTCGTGCCAGGCCTGCGACATGGTATTGACCGGCCCGTCGGGGCTGTCGAAAGTCAGGGTGGCGATGCCCTCGGCATCGGTTTCATAGCGTATTTGGTTCATGAGTTCTTCGTATTGGAAAGTTTCAAGAGAGACTGTCATTCCGACGGCGAAGCCGGAGGAATCTGCTTTTCATTCGAGGCAACAGCAGATTCCTCGCGCTGCTCGGAATGACAGGCGAAGGTGATCGCTTATAGGCGCTCGATAATCGTGGCGATGCCCATGCCGCCGCCTATGCACAGCGTCGCCAGGCCGTAGCGCAGCTTGCGCCGTTCCAGTTCGTCGAGCAGCGTGCCGAGGATGATCGCGCCGGTCGCGCCCAGGGGATGCCCCATGGCGATCGCACCGCCGTTGACGTTGACCTTTTCCGCCGGCACACCGAGCTCGCGCATGAACTTCATCGGCACCACCGCGAAGGCTTCGTTGACTTCGAACAGGTCGATCTGGTCCACCGTCATCTTCGCGCGCGCGAGCGCCTTGCGCGCCGCCGGCGCCGGACCGGTGAGCATGATGGTCGGGTCCGCGCCGGTGATCGCGGCGGCGACGATGCGGCCGCGCGGGGTGAGGCCCAGGGACCGGCCCTTCTGCTCGCTGCCGATCAGGATCGCAGCGGCGCCGTCGACGATGCCGGAGGAATTGCCGGCGGTATGCACATGGCGTATGCGCTCGACCTGTGGATACTTTTGCATCGCCACGGCGTCGAAACCGATTTTTCCGGGCTGATCGAACGAAGTCTTCAGCGCGCCCAGCGCTTCCATAGTCGTGCCCGGGCGTATGGTTTCGTCCTGTTCCAGCACCGGCATGCCGATCCGATCGATCACCGGGACGATGGATTTGTCGAAGTAGCCCGCGGCGCGCGCGGCGGCCGCCTTCTTGTGCGAACCCATGGCGAATTCGTCCACCTGCTCGCGCGTATAACCTTCCAGCGTCGCGATCAGGTCGGCGCTGATGCCCTGCGGGATGAAGTGGGTGGCCAGGCTGGTCTCGGGATCCTGCGCCCAGGGACCGCCGTCGGAGCCGATGGGCACGCGCGACATCGATTCGACGCCGCCGGCGACCACCAGATCCTCCCAGTCCGAGCGGATTTTTTGCGCCGCGATGTTCACCGCCTCCAGGCCGGAGCCGCAGAAGCGGTTCAGCTGAAAGCCCGCTGCCTTCCAGTCCCAGCCGGCCGCGAGCGCGGCGGTCTTGCCGATGCAGGCACCCTGCTCGCCTATGGGCGAGACGCAGCCCATCACCACGTCGTCGACCTGGGAAGTGTCCAGGTCGTGGCGATCGGCAAGCGCGTTCAAGGCGCCCGCGAGCAGATTGACCGGTTTGATGTCATACAGGGCGCCGCTGGACTTGCCGCGGCCGCGCGGCGTGCGGATTGCATCGAAAATCATGGCTTCGGCCATGGTGGCCTCCTGGAACGGATTGAACACGGATGGGCGCAAGCGAAATGCGCCGCGGAACGTCGATGATACCGCTGTTCGTCCGAGGACGCCCGCCGGGCATTCGTCCAATCCGGCTTGCTTCGGCCGATCATGAGAGGTCGTGCACGCCGCTTGCGCAAGGACTCGAATTGGCCCGTTGAAGCCGGCCAACTCCACTATAATTGCAGCCTTCCGCGCGGGGCCGGGCGTTCCCGGACAGAGTTGAGAGTGAGCCGCGAACAGCGATGGATGCGCTGCCCCGCCCCGGGAAACCGCACGCGCGGCTAGACGCGGGAATTTCGCTTAAAGGACCATCCGACTGATGCAGCAAACGTTCGCCTTGCTCGCGCCGTGGGAGTTTTCCCCCGTGGTGTTTGCCGCGTGCGTGCTTGCGCTCACCTTCTATCTGCGCGGCGTAGCGCGGCTCAAGCGCGCCGGCACGCGGGTCAGCCCGTGGCGGATGTTCTCCTTTTTCGTCGGCGTGTTGCTCATCTACGCGGTGTTGCAGACCTATTTCGACTACCTGTCGCAGCACATGTTCTGGGTGCACCGGCTGCAGCATCTGGTGCTGCATCACCTGGGGCCGTTCCTGGTCACGATCGCCATGCCCTACGAGGCGATCCGCGCGGGATTCCCCCAGTGGAAATGGCGCGGCGGGCCGATCGGCATCCTGCTCGGCCGGATCGTCGCATCGATATACGCCGTCCTGCAGAACGCGATAGTCGCGCCGCTGCTGTTCGTCGGGCTCATTTTTTTCTGGTTGATACCGACCATCCATTTCTATGCCATGCTCAGCCTGCCGCTGTACAACGCGATGAACTGGAGCATGGCGCTCGACGGCCTGTTGTTCTGGTGGTTCTGCCTGAAGCCCGCTCCGGACGGTGAGCGTCCCCATCCCGGATACGGAACGCGGGTCGCCATACTGGCCTTGATCGCCTTCCCGCAGGTGCTCCTGGGCTGCTACATTTTTCTCAGCCCCGAATCGCTTTATTCCGTGTACAACCTGTGCGGGCGCGCATGGCCAATCAGCCCGCTGGTCGACCAGCAGATCGGGGGGCTGATCATCTGGATTCCGGGCAGCATGATGAGCGTCATCGCCGCGATACCGGTGCTGCGCCTGTGGATGCGCGCGGACGGGAAGGCGCGCGGCGGGGATACGCTCGCGCTGCGCGTCGCGGCGAAGAGCCCTGGCGGAATTTGACGACAGGCCGCCGGCCGGCGCTCGACGATTGGGCATCCGGCAAGCGAGCGCTGAGTTCGCCGATGCGCCGGCCTTATCGTCCACGCGCCCCGCGACCACGGTACACGGGGAACGGTCGGTGATTCCCTCATACGTCTTTGCTGCCGGGCGCGGCTTGCATGCGCCTTGCGCCAAAGCGCAGATAGAACCCCCGGCCAGCCGCGGAGAGCAAGTACACCGTACCCGCCACCAGGACGATGGTGGCGCCGGCGGGCAGGTCGGGCTCATAGGAAAGCGCCAGCCCCGCGCCGGTGAACATCACCCCGAGCAGCGTCGCCACGAACATCATGGCGGCGAGCGAGCGCGCAAATTGGCCGGCGATGGCGGCCGGCAGGGTAAGCAGCGCGATCACCATGATCAGGCCCACCACCTGGACCAGGATCACCACAGTCAAGGCGACCATCCACAGCAGCACGAGATAGAACAGGTCGACCGGCACGCCGCGCAGGCGCGCGAACTCCTCGTCGAAACACACCGCGAGGAAGGCTTTGCGGAACAGCAGCACCAGAACGACAATCGCGCCATCCAAGGCGGCAATGAGGAAAAGATCCTCGCGCGGCACCATGAGAATGCTGCCGAACAGATAACTCACGAGGTCCGCGTTGTAACCCGGCGTGCGCGAGATGAACAGTATGCCGGTCGCCATGCCGATCGCCCACAGGGCGCCGATGATGGTGTCCTCGTGCTGGCGCAAACGCAGGCTGACCCAGCCGATGATCGCAGCCGCCAGCAGCGCGGCGACGAGCGCCCCTCCGATCGGGCTCCTGCCCAAAAAATAGGCGATGCCCATGCCGCCTAGGACCGTGTGTGCGATCCCGCCGGCGAGGTAGCCGATGCGCTTGACCACGACGTAACTGCCGACGATGCCGCAGGCGATGCTGGCCAGCACGCCGGCCGCGAGGGCATGCTGCAGAAACGCATGGCCGGCAAGCGCCTCCAGGAACGCGCTCATGATTTCTTCACCTCCTCGCCGGCTATGCCATGAGGAATGAGGTGTACGGGCATGCCATACAGTCTCTGGATCACTTCGGCACCAATCGGTACCGGCTGGTGGCACAGCAAGGTGCGGTTGAGGCAGGCCACGCGCGTCACGTAGCCCGAGATGAAGCCGATGTCGTGGGATACCACGACGATGGTCATGCGCTGATTCAGCGTCTTGAACAGGTCGAAAATATCGG
>DATKUQ010000005.1:0-3037 GCA_035530495.1 Burkholderiales bacterium | reverse complement strand
TGCCCGATCCCGCAGGTGTCAGACCCAGATACGCGCTGCTGCGCGCGAGCACCGGGCTGAGACGTGCCCGGGCGGCTTCCTCCCCGCTTACAACGTAGACGTCCATGTCGCGGGCATGCGTGACGAGCAGGCTGGTGGTCGAGGGACGCAGCCAGCGCCTGGCACCGCGCCGGTTCGGTTTGCCCACCAGGATGCGGTTGACGTTGCGGGTTTTGGCGTAATCGAGCAGCGCCTGGGCGGCGGTCGGGCCGTCCAGCGTTACGCTCTCGGCGCCGAGCGATTCGGCCAGCCGCAGCAGGTCGATGCGCCGGTTGCGCTCGGCTTCGGGCAGGCGCAGCAGCTCCGGCGTTTCGACGTAGACCACCAGCCAGCGCGCATGCAGGGCGGTGGCGATGCGTTTGCCGGCGCGCACCAGCTTCTCCGCCTGGGCATCGGGTCCGACGCACACCATCAGGCATTCGCCCGCCGCCCAGGTGTCGTAAATCGCATGTTCGTCGCGGTACTCGCGCATTTCCGCATCCACGCGGTCCGCGGCCGCGCGCATGGCGAGCTCGCGCAGGGCGATCAGGTTGCCCTTGCGGAAAAAATTCTCCAGCGCATGCTGCGCCCGCTCCGGCAGATAGACCTTGCCTTCCTTCAGCCGCTGCAGCAGCTCGTCGGGCGTGATGTCGATGAGCGCTATCTCGTCGGCCTCATCGAACACCTTGTCCGGCACGGTTTCCTGCATGCGGGTGCCGGTGATCTGGGCGACGACGTCGTTGAGGCTTTCGATGTGCTGGACGTTGACCGTGGTGTAGACGTCGATGCCGGCGGCGAGTAGCTCTTCCACGTCCTGCCAGCGCTTGGCATGACGCGAACCGGCCACATTGGTGTGGGCGAGCTCGTCGACCAGGAGAAGTGCGGGCTTGCGCGCGAGCGCCGCGTCGATGTCGAATTCGCGGAAGGTGGTGCCGCGGTGCACGGCGACGCGAAGCGGCAGTTGTTGCAAGCCTTCGAGCAGCCGCTCGGTCTCGTCGCGGCCGTGCGGTTCGACGTAGCCGGCCACCACGTCTGCACCCTCGGCTTTGCGTTTGCGCGCGGCCTCGAGCATGGCGTAGGTCTTGCCCACGCCGGCGCTGGCGCCGAAAAAAACCTTCAGCTTGCCGCGCCGCTGCCGCGCCTCTTCCTGCTGCAGCCGCGCGAGCAGCGCGTCGGGATCCGGACGATTCTCAGGCTGGGCGGAGGACATGCGTCGGTCCCTTGGCCATGGTCATGCGGCTACTTTAGCCCATTCGGCACGATGCGCTCCAGTTCGCGAATTCGTGCGCCGACATGAGGCCGCCTGGACCAGTCCCTCAGCGCAATTCGTCCAGCGCCAGATTGAGGCGCAGCACGTTGACGCGCGGCTCTCCCAGAAAGCCGAACTGGCGTGCTTGCGTGGCTTGCGCAACCAGGGCGCGCACCTTTTGCGGATCGAGGCCGCGCGCCCTGGCCACGCGCGCCACCTGGAATTCGGCGGCGGCGGGGCTGATGTCCGGATCGAGGCCGCTGGCCGAGGCGGTGACCAGGTCCACGGGCACCGCGGCGGTGTTGCCCGGATCGGCGTCCCGCAGCGCCTTGATGCGCGCCGTGACAGCATCGGTGAGCGCGGGATTCAGCGGGCCCAGGTTGGAGCCGCTGGAGGCGCTCGCGTTGTACGGATAGGGTGAGGTGGCCGACGGGCGGCTCCAGAAGTGCTTCGGGTCCGCGAACGGCTGGCCGATCAGTTCGGAGCCCACGGCGCTGGCGCCGTCCTTTAGTCCGCTGGCGCCGTCCACCGAGGCGCCGGTGCCGTCCTGTGCGGGCTTGCCGCCGGCGTCGATCAGGCTGCCGTTGGCCTTTGCGGGAAACGCGACCTGGGCGATCCCGGTGACGACCAGCGGGTAGGCGATGCCGGTGATGATGGTCAACACCAGGAGCATTACCGCGGCGGCTCTAAGTTCTCGAAACATGATCATCTCCTCGAAGCGTCAATTTAAGCAAGGCCGAGTCCGGCAATCAGCATGTCGATCAGCTTGATGCCGAGGAAGGGCGCGATCACGCCGCCGACGCCGAAGATCAGCACGTTGTCGCGCAGCAGCACCGCCGCGCCTACGGCGCGATAGCGCACGCCTTTGAGGGCGATCGGGATCAGCGCGACGATGATGAGCGCATTGAAAATGACCGCCGACAGAACGGCGCTCGCGGGGCTGGCAAGGCCCATGACGTTGAGCGCGTTCAACTGCGGATAGGTGGTGGCGAACGCCGCCGGAATGATGGCGAAATACTTAGCCACGTCGTTGGCGATGGAGAACGTGGTGAGCGAACCGCGCGTGATCAGCAGCTGTTTGCCGATTTCGACGATTTCGATCAGCTTCGTAGGATTGGAGTCCAGGTCGACCATGTTGCCGGCTTCCTTCGCCGCCTGGGTGCCGGTGTTCATCGCCACCGCCACGTCGGCCTGCGCCAGCGCGGGCGCGTCGTTGGTGCCGTCGCCGGTCATCGCCACCAAGCGCCCCTGCGCCTGCGTTTCGCGGATCAGCTTCAGCTTGGCCTCGGGGGTGGCTTCGGCGAGAAAGTCGTCGACGCCAGCCTCCGCGGCGATGGCCGCGGCGGTCAGCTTGTTGTCGCCGGTGATCATCACCGTGCGTATGCCCATGCGGCGCAGCTCGGCGAAGCGCTCCTTGATGCCGCCCTTGACGATGTCCTTGAGTTCGATCACGCCGAGAACCCGCACGTGCTGGGCGTTGGCCTCCGCCACCACCAGCGGCGTGCTGCCGCGGCGCGCGACGTTGTCGATGATGACCAGCACCTCGCTGGGAAAGCGACTGCCCTGCGACTCCACCCAGTCGCGGATCGCGTCGGCCGAGCCCTTGCGTATCTGGCGCGCGCCAATGTCGGCGCCGCTCATGCGCGTGTGCGCCGAGAACGGCACGAACGTGGCGCCGAGCCCGGCTACGTCGCGCTCGCGCAGCTTGAATTTTTCTTTCGCCAGCACCATGATGCTGCGGCCTTCGGGTGTCTCGTCGGCGAGCGAGGC
>DATKUQ010000004.1:0-2118 GCA_035530495.1 Burkholderiales bacterium | reverse complement strand
GCGTTTGCGTTGTTTGCCCACTGCTTTACCTGTGGCAAGGACGTGCTGGCGGCCTCCCGTATCAGCGCGGCGTTGAACGGGCAGGGCATCGCGGTGCTGCGTTTCGACTTCACCGGCCTGGGCATGAGCGAAGGCGAATTCGCCAACACCAATTTCAGCTCCAATGTGGCGGATCTGGTGCGTGCAGCCGATTTTTTGCGCGAACACCACGCGGCACCGACGCTGCTGATCGGACACAGCCTAGGTGGGGCGGCGGTGCTGTCGGCGGCGCGGGACATCGCCGAAGTGCGTGCGGTGGTGACCCTGGGCGCGCCCTCCGAGCCGATCCATGTCGCCAGACAACTCGGTGACGAGACGGTGGCGAAACTGGATACCGAGCACGAAGTGGGCGTATGTCTGGCGGGTCGCCCGTTTCGCATCCAGCGACAGTTTATGGACGACCTCAAGGCGCAGCGCCTGCATGAGCGTATCGCTTCGCTGGGCTGCGCCCTGCTGGTGATGCATGCGCCACTGGATGAAGTGGTGGGTATCGACCAGGCGCGGCGGATCTTCGAGGCAGCCAGACATCCCAAGAGCTTCGTGGCGCTGGATGGTGCCAACCACCTGCTGACCGGTCGCACGCACGCGGCGTATGCCGCCAGTGTGATCGCTGCGTGGGTGGCACCGTACCTGCCCGAGCCGACCCCGCAACCGGTGCTGGCCGCGGGGCAGGTCCGCGTGACCGAGAGCGGTGCCGGGCGCTACACCCAGCGGGTGCAGGCCGGCCGGCATCACTTGCTGGCCGATGAGCCGACCGGCGTTGGCGGCAACGATGCCGGCCCCGGTCCGTTTGACTATCTGCTGGCGGCCCTGGGTGCCTGTACCACGATGACCTTGCGCATGGTCGCCGAACGCAAGGGTTGGTCACTGGAGCCGATCGAGGTCACGCTGGCGCATCGCCATATCCACGCGAACGATTGCGCGGATTGCGATTCGACCGACGGCAAGGTGCTCGAAATCGAACGCGCGATCCGTTTGCCCGCTTTGATCGATCCGGCCGTACGCGAGCAGCTGCTGGAGATCGCCGACCGCTGTCCGGTGCACCGGGCACTGAGCGGGGAGATCAAAGTGCGTACCCGCGCCGTCGAAGACGACGCGCCGGACACGCCCGAGTAAGCCCGTCGAATGTCATCAAGAAATATGCCACAAGGAGAACAGCATGCGTGCCACCTGGAAAGACTGCATCATCGCCGAAAGCGACAACACCACGGTCGTCGAGGGCAATCACTATTTCCCGCCGGAGTCGCTCAAGCGCGAGCATTTCCGTGACAGCAGCCAGCAGTCGACATGCCCGTGGAAGGGTACGGCCAGCTATCTCGATGTGGTCGTTGGCGATGAGGTCAACTCCGGTGCGGCGTGGTATTACCCTGAGCCGAAGTCGGCGGCCAAGGAAATTCGCGGCCGTGTCGCGTTCTGGCGGGGCGTGACCGTGCAAGCCTGACAAGGGATGCAGTGGCAAGGGGCCGTATGATGAATACAGCGCAAAGACGAGCCAGCAGTTCGGCAGCCGGCCATTGGCGCCGGCGCTGCACAAGATGGCTGTTGCTTGGCGTCGCCATGTTCGGGTTGGCGGGATGCGCCACGCGCGTGTGGAATACGCGGATCAAGCCGGTCGGAGTGGAGGATCGCTACGAATTCAAGACCCGATTTCCACACGTACCCCGCGACACCTTCGTCGTACTGGCCTTTTCCGGCGGTGGCACCCGCGCGGCTGCCTTCAGCTACGGGGTGTTGGAAAAACTGCGTGACACCGACGTGTGGACGGGAGGGGAACAGACCTCTCTGCTGAGTCTGGTGGACGTGATCACGTCGGTTTCCGGCGGCAGCTACACCGCGGCGTACTACGGCCTGTTCGGCGACCGCATCTTCGACGACTTCCGATCCCGGTTTCTCTATCGCAACTGGCAAGGCGAGCTGCTCGGCTTGCTGAGACGCCCTGACCATTTGCTCTCGATCGCCAGTCGCCACTACAACCGTAGCGACCTGGTCGCCGCCTACCTCAATCGCACACTGCTTGACGGCAAGACCTTTGCCGACATGTCGCCAGCCGGCCTGCCGATGGTCATCCTCAATGCGAGT
>DATKUQ010000003.1:0-9387 GCA_035530495.1 Burkholderiales bacterium | reverse complement strand
GCCGCGCGCACGATCTGCGCCACCTGCTCCGGCGTCTCGACTTCCTCGCTCGCGACATCGATCGCGCCGACCATGATGTCCTTGCCGCGCAGCAGTTCGATCAGCTCCAGCGGTACCCTGGAGTTGGCGCATTCCAGCGATACCTGGTCGATTTTCGATTTCGCCAGCAGCGGAAACGTGGATTCGTACTGGCGCCATTCCGAGCCCAGCGTCTTTTTCCAGTCGTTGTTGGCCTTGATGCCGTAGCCGTAGCAGATATGCACCGCGGTCGTGCATTTGAGCCCGGCAGCGGCGGCCTCCAGCGTTTCGATGCCCCAGTCGCGCACCTCGTCCATGAACACATTGAACGCCGGCTCGTCGAACTGGATGACGTTTATGCCCAGGGCCTCGAGCTCGCGCGCCTCGGCGTTCAGAACCTTGGCGAACTCGCGCGCGAGTTTTTCCCGGCTCTTGTAATAGCCGTCGTAGAGCGTGTCCACCATGGTCATCGGGCCGGGGAGGGTGTATTTCACCGGCCGGTCGGTCTCGGCGCGCAGGAATCTGGCGTGTTCGCCGAATACCGACCGGGTGCGCGCCACCGGACCGACCACCATGGGCACGTCGGCATCGTAGCGGTTGCGGATGCGCACCGTTTTCTTGTTCGCGAAATCGACGCCGTCGAGGTTCTCTATTAGGGTGGTGACGAAATGACGGCGCGTCTGCTCGCCGTCTCCGACGATGTCGATGCCGGCGCGCTCCTGGTCGCGCAACACCAGGCGCACCGCGTCCTGCAATCCCTCGGCCAGCGCTTCGCCTTCGAGCAGCCAGGGCGCCCAGAGTTTTTTCGGTTCGGCGAGCCATGCGGGTTTGGGCAGGCTTCCGACGAGGGTGGTTTTCAACAGGGTGTGGCTCATGCAGTATCTCCGTTGCGGTTTGAGGCGTCAGTATGCACCAGCTGCTGCGGCTTGGGCATGGGTAGTCCATCGACAATTCTAAAAATCCGCGTGCAGCAGGGCCAGAAGGACATTCAGGGCCTGCTTTCGGACGAGGCCGATGGCCGCCCCTGCGCCGCCAAGGAGAGCGTTCTGCATGCACAAAAGCAGACCCTAGGGGGATAAGCGGTGCGGTGTAATCATCGTGGCGCCGACGCTTCGCGGTCGGGATATAGAACAGGGTCAACCGCCGGCTATTTCGTCTCTGTGACTGGATGCGGACCTGCATGGGCGTGTTCGCATTCTGCGGATTGCAGAATACCGGTGCGAGGAGCGTCGCACCTTGGCCCGAATTGCGCAGCTCAACGTTTGGACGAAAGCACGATCCCGCCGACGATAAGGGCGAAGGCCGCCAGATGGTAAAAATGCGGCATTTCACCCAGGAATGCCGATGACATGATTGCGGCAAAAAGGGGAGTCAGGTTGCTGAAGAAGCCCGCAACGGTTGGTCCAGCGCGTTGCACCCCGGCCCCCCAACAACGATAGGCGATGATCGCCGGTCCGATCGCGATGTACAGCAGCGCCGCCCCCAGCGACCAGCTCCAGCTGATATGCGGATCAGTGATCGTCCATTCGCCGCCAGCGAACACGCTGGCCCACATCACGCCGAAAGCGATCTGTGCCAAGAGAAACGCGCTCCAGTCGCGGCGGATATGTTCCGGTTCCTTGGGGTGCGTCAACATCCAGCTGTAAAATGAAAACGCGATGGTCGCGACAATCATGAAGAGATCGCCCGGCACGAAATGCAGCGCCAGAATTTGGCGCCATTGTCCGCGGCCGAGCACGAGCAATACTCCAGCGATCGACAAAACAGCGCCGATCACTTGCTTGGGCAGGATCCTCGAACCGAAAAACAGTCCTCCGACCAGCATCATCCAGACCGGCATGCTGGACGCGACCAGGGTGACGTTGATCGGGGTGGAACTCTGCAGGGCGAGGTACTGAAGTGAGTTGTAAAGACCCACGCCAAGCAGCCCCAGCAGCGAAAAGCGCCGCCAGGAAGCCCACAATCCACTGCCTGGACGCAAAACCGAGCCGGCCAGCGGCAGCAGGATCACCAGGGCGATGGCCCATCGAAGCAGGTTCAAGGTCATCGGCGGTATCCACGTATGAACCAAACGGCCGACGACGGCATTGCCAGCCCAGAGCAGAGGAGGCATGGTAAGCAAGAAGGCCGTAGACAGACTTATTCTGGGGTTCATGAAATGGGGAGGCGATTCATGTACGGTGCGGGGCGCAATGATATCAAATGCGCCGATTGTCCTATATCAGCGTCACAGCGGCTGTATATAAATAAAAGCGCAAAACGGCAAAGAACGCTGTTGGCTACACTGACAGGGTGGGAAGCAAGGCCCTGAGCTGAAGTATTCGCCAGGGCGCACAGCTTGCGCTCGCACTCCCGGCGGGGCCTTTATCCGCGCCTTCCGACCGCAATGCCGGCACCGGGGTCCTGCAAAGGCCATTTCGTCGGCGTGCCGCCTTCGTCCGAATACTACTTGCAAGCAAGGTGGTATTCTCGCGGGTCAGTGCTTTCCTGCCATTTGAAACTTCGGTATTCCTTGGAGTCGGCTACGCTGGATCCGCCGCCCTGCGGAAGGAGAACGTAATGACCGCAATACCCGAAGGTCGGCGCAAACGCATGCGGCTCGGGCCGCTGCTGCGGGTAGTGCTGCCATCGCTGGTAACGCTGATCCTGGTCGTCCTGCTGTTGTTTACCATGTTCTTTACCAGGTCCAGCTGGCAGTGGGTCGCATTCCTCGGCGGCATTCTGTTCGCCTCGGTCCTGTCGCTGGTGAGCGCCTCGTGGAAGAGCAACTGGCGCATCGCACGGCGCAGCGCCGAGGCGCTGCGTTTCAAGCAGCGCCTCGGCGCCGAAGTCGAGCAGCACCGCAGTACGCGGGCGCAGCTGGAGCGGGAGCTCGCGCTGCACCAAAATGACCGTGTGCGCTTGGCGAAGGAGATCGAAGCGCATCGGGTCGCAGCAGCGAACGCGCAGGCCGCCGAAAACCTGCTCGGCTCGCTCGAGCGCAGCCTGGAGGGGACCGCCTTCCTGGTCGATCGCGACCAGCGCTACCGCTTCCACACCAGGGAATTTGCCGCCTGGATCGGCATGGCGTCCGAGAGCATAGACGGGCTTGCGTTCGAGGAAGCATTGCCGCGGCGCGATGCGGAGGCGCTGCGAGCGCCGCTGTTGGACGCGCTGGACGGGCGCTCGGGGCAGGCGGAGTTGCTGCTCACGCGGCGCGACGGCACGGAGCAGGCGACTGTGGTCGAATACCTGTCGCAGCACGATGCCGCCGGGCAGGTCACGGGTGCACTTGTGTTGTTCAGGGAGGCGCCGGCCGCTAGCGCCGAAATCGCGCAGGACAATGGTCAATCATCTGCGGGCGTAGCCCGAGACGCCGCCACCAAGCTGATCGTCGCCGACCCGAGCGGCCAGGCCATATACCTCAGTTCCCTCACCGAGGAGCTGACCGGCTGGGGCAATCCGCGCGAGCGTATCCGCCAGGCGATCCAGAACGATGGGTTCGTCCTGTATGCCCAGGACATAATGGCGCTGCGCGCGGATATGCCCTCCAAGAACATGCGCGAGCTGTTGATCCGCATGAGCGACGAAGAGCAGAATCTGGTTCCGCCGGGCACCTTCCTGCCAATTGCGGAGCGTTTCGGCATGATGGCCGACATCGACCGCTTCGTGGTCAGGAAGGCCATCGCCGCGCGCCTGGCGGCGGGCCCCTCCCGGGACGCGGCCTCTGCGCCGGTGTTGTGCATCAACCTGGCGCGCGCCAGCATCGAAGACCGATCCTTCCCGCAATTCGTCGCCCGTGCGCTGGAGCGAAGCGGGGTATCCGGCCAGGCGCTGTGTTTCGAGATCGCCGATGGCGATGCGATCGCCTGCCCGGCGGACGCGGCACATTGCGCCCGCGAACTCAAGCCGCTGGGATGCCGCTTCACCCTCGATGGTTTCGGCCGTGCGGGTATCGGCTTTAACCACGTGAAGTCGCTGTCGTTCGATTTCCTCAAGATCGACGGCAATATCATTCTGCAGATCCTGCGCGCGCCGGAGGCGCTCGCCAAGGTGCGGGCGATCCAGCGCGTGTGCAAGGCAAACGGAATTCGCACCATTGCCGAAATGGTAGAGAGCGACGAAAGCCTGGGGCGCCTGCGCGCCGTCGAGGTCGATTACGCCCAGGGCTTCGGCATCGCGCGGCCACGGCCGTTTCCATGAATCTGCTCGATGCGCGATTTCGGAGCCTCTGGGGAAGGTCTGAACAAGTGGGCTACGCCCCCTTGTCCCCCAGGGGGACTTCCTTCGGAGCGTAAATCCCCTACACTAGAGGGAAACTCGGGGACGACGCGCGTCGCAAGTACACTTGTTCAGAGGCTCCCTAGCCAAAAAATCGGGCGGCGGCGGCTCGCGCCGGCGAGCAGGCGCGGCGCGATTTGACGGCGGCGCTGCAAGTTTTCATTGTGACGGCGCAGATGGCCTTTCAAGGAGCGGCAATGGGTATTCGGGGAATGAATCACTTCACGGTGCTGGCGCGCGACCTGGCCGCGAGCAGGGCGTTCTACATCGACGTCCTCGGCTTCGCCGAGGGGCCGCGCCCGCCGTTCGGTTTTCCGGGAGCCTGGCTGTATGTAAACGATGCTCCCGTGCTGCACATCGTCGCAGGGCGAGCCGTGCCCGAGCCGCCGGCGGGCGTGATCGATCACATAGCCTTTAGTGCGAGCGGTCTGCGCGGCACGGTGGCGCGGCTGAAGGAACACAAGATCGCCTATGAGCTGCGCCGCCAGCCCGGCCATGGCAGCTGGCAGTTGTTTTGCCATGACCCGAGCGGCGCTAAGGTGGAGCTCGATTTTTCGTCGGAGGAGCCTGCGCCCGAAGCAGACTGATCCACGCCTCAGCCGCTTGCTTCGCATCCCGGCGGGTCGCCGCAGGCGCTTTCCGCGGCCACCGGCCAGGAGTCGGTGACGCGGCGCGGCGATACCGCGCCCTTGTATGCTAATAGTCTCTTATCAGTCAAGAGTTGACGGAAATGGCACAGATTTTGATAAATGGCGACGATGCATCCGCGGGGGGATTTACGCCCCGAAGGAAGTCCCCTTTGGGGACAAGGGGGGATGCATCCCCCCTTGTTCGTGGGATAAGGGTTTTCCCCCCGCCGAAGGCACTTTGCTTGGTTCCGGTTAGTCCGGTTTAGGTTCTAGAATGGCGGGTCATTCAACTGGGAGGCGTGATGAGCAAGATTGTAGATTATTATTTTTCGCCGATTTCGCCCTGGACTTACCTCGGTCATGCGCGATTCACCGACATCGCGACGCGACACGGCGCCGTGATCAACGTCAAGCCGGCCGATTTCGGCAAGGTGTTTCCGGTTTCCGGCGGCCTGCCGGTGGCGAAGCGCGCGCCGCAGCGCCAGGCCTACCGCATGGTCGAACTCAAGCGCTTCCGCGATTACCTCAAACTGCCGCTCAATCTGCAGCCGAAGTTCTTTCCGGTGCCGGCAGACCCGGCGGCGCAATTCATCGTCGCCGCCGGCCGCGCCGGCGGCAGCGACGCGGCGATGCGGCTCGCGGGCGCGATTTTGCGCGCCTGCTGGGCTGAAGAGCGCAACATCGCCGATGCAGAAACCCTCGCAGCGATCTGCACCGAGCAGGGCATGAATGCCGCCGCGCTTGCGGCCGCGGCGCAATCGGACGAGGTGATAGCCGAGTACGCGGGCTACACGCAGGAGGCCATTGCGCGCAATGTGTTCGGCGCGCCCAGCTATGTCGTCGACGGCGAGATCTTCTGGGGGCAGGACCGGCTCGAGTTCGTCGAGCGCGCGCTCGCCGCCAAGTAGCGCGTTGTCAGAAGCGGCCGCCGAGTTCGTAATAGACGATCTTGGCCAGTTCCAGCAGCACGTTGCGCGCGGCGCTCTGGTCTTTCCACCATGCCTGCGGGAAAGGATCGTAGCTCGTCGCGATCATGCGGATGTTTGCCGCTGGCAGGGCATCGGAGAAGATCATCCTCGCGCGGCGCAGGTGGTAGGGCGAAGTCACCACCAACAGCCTGGGCCTGCCCTTGGCGAACAGGGCGCGCGCGGCCTGCGCCTCGGCCGCGGTGCTGATCAGGTTCTTGCCCAGCAGCGCGATCGCGCTCGCCGGAACGCCGTTCTTCAGCAGCACCTCGCGCTCGACGTCTTCCTCGCGCGGATACGGGATGCCCGCCTCGTCCAGCAGCCGGTATTGGCGCTCGCGCACCGGCGCGCTGATGTAGATTTTTGGCGCGAAACCCCTGTGGTAGAGATCGGCCGCCTCGAACGGGCGCGTGAAACTGCCGCCCAGCACCAGGATCGCGTCGGCCTTCTGCGGCTGGTCGGCGGCGCTGAGCCAGTCCGCGGCATAGAAAAAGCCGGCGCCGGCGCAGATTGCGGCCGTAAGCAACACGGCGAGCAGAAACAGCCCGCATTTTTTGACACAGTGCATAATGACGGCCTGCGTTTATCTTAGAGTGCGCCAGTTTGCGCATGAGCTGCACAAATGACAAGAGCTAAAGGCTGGTTCACGCGGCGCAGCGCCAGTGTCGAGGTGAGCGAGGAAGACGGCGTGCGCTCGCTGCATCTTGGCGGGGACGCCATCCAGAGTTCGATCCGGCTCGACCGCCCGGATGAGCTCGCGCTCGACTATACGCGCGCGATGATGGCCTTCCTGCTGTTCCAGCCTCAGCCGCAGGAAGTGCTGATGATAGGCCTGGGCGGCGGCTCCATGGCGCGCTATATCCACCAGCGCATGCCGGAGACGCGCACCACGGTGGTCGAGATCAATCCCAAGGTGCTGGCGGCCGCGCGCAGCATGTTCGACTTTCCGGCCGACGACGCGCGCCTGAAAGTGGAGATCGCCGACGGCGCGGATTACGTGGGCGATCACGCCGAGTCGGCCGACGTGCTGCTGGTCGACGGCTTCGACGACGGCAAACAGCCGGCGGCGCTCGCCAGCCAGTCGTTCTACGACGCGGCCTATACCGCGCTGCGTAGCGGCGGCGTGATGGCGGTCAACTTCATGGCGCAAGAAAAAAAGCTCGACGTGTTCCTGCAGCGCATTGAGAAAAGCTTCGACGAGCGCGCGATTTGCCTTTACGCGGCCGACCGGGTCAACCGCATCGCCTTCGCGTTTAAGCACCACCCGCCGGAGCTGGCCTGGGCGGAGCTGAAACGGCGCGCGCGGCAGCTCGGGAAAACCCACGATCTGCCGCTGCAGGAATTCGTCATCGGGCTGAAGGAACTCAACCCGCATACGCAGGCGAAACTCAGGCTGCGCTCGGCGCCGGCCGATTGATACGCCCGGTCGCTCGCGCCCTTAGAGCGACAGCGCTTGCCTGATGCTGCGCACCAGCTCGGGCGGGCTTTTGGCTATGTCCAGCCGCAGCGCGTCCTGCGGCGGCTCGAGGATGGCGAACTGCGACTCGAGCAGCTTCGGGTTCATGTAGTGCCCGTGGCGCGCGGCGAGGCGCGCGCGAATCAGCTCGATGCCGCCGTCGAGAAACACGAAGCGCGCCGCGGCGCATCCGTGGACGAGGCGGTCGCGATAGACCTGTTTCAGCGCGGAACAAGCGAGCACCAGGCTCTTGCCCTGCCGCTCGCTCTCGAGCAGGAAAGCATTGAGGCGCGCCAGCCAGGGCCAGCGGTCCGCGTCTGTGAGCGGCACGCCGCTTTTCATTTTGGCGACGTTTTCCGCGGGGTGGAAATCGTCGGCGTCGTGAAACGCCCAGCCGCAGTCTTTTGCCAGCAGCGTCCCGACCCTGGTCTTGCCGCAGCCGCTCACGCCCATCAGGATGACGGCCGTGGTTTTATTCATACCGAGCGCTGCGCCTTGTCCTTCTCGTTTTGCGCCTTGATCAGCGCGCGCGCGTTTTCCCATTCGGCGTCGCCCCAGCCGAGCATATGCGTGAAGCCGCTGCCGTTGGCCTGCCAGCCGGCGCCGTCGAGAGCGATGGTCTGGCCGCTGAGCCATTCGCAGCCGTCGGCCATGAGAAAGCAGGCGAGATTCTGCAGCTCGGGCATGCGGCCATGGCGGCCCATGGGATTCGCCTTTGCAGCATCGCGATCTTTCCCGTCCTTGCCCGGGCTGAGGCGTTTGCTCATGCCTTCGGTGGGAAACAGGCCGGGAGCGATGGCGTTGAGGCGGATGCCGTAGCGGCCCCATTCCACTGCGAGCGACTGGGTCATCGCGTGGATGCCGGCCTTGGACATGGCCGAGGGCACGACGAAGGGCGAGCCGGTCCAGACCCAGGTGACGACGATGGAAACGACGCTGCCTTTGTCGCCGCCCTTGATCCAGCGTTTGCCCACCGCGTGGGTGGTGTAGAAGGTGCCGTGGAACACGGTGTTGGCGATGGCGTCGAAACCGCGGTGCGACAGATCCTCGGTGCGGCTGATGAAGTTGCCCGCGGCGTTGTTGACCAGGCCGGTGAGCGGTCCGCCGTCGTTCCAGATCGTCTCTATCATTTGGTCCACGGCTTCGGCATTGCGGATGTCGACGCCATGGGCCTTGACCGAGCCGCCGTGCTTTTGCATCAGCTCGCTTGCGGTCTGCTCCAGCACTTCCTTGCGCCGGCCGCAGATGTACAGGTCTGCGCCCAGCTCGAGGTATTTGTCGGCCATCTCGCGGCCCAGGCCGGTACCGCCTCCGGTGACGAGGATGCGCTTGCCTTTGAACAGGCCGGCTTGGAACATAAGCTATCCTTTGCGAAAGATTTCCGCGCGCGCTCAGTATGCCCGCAGGCAGCCTGCGAGCGCAAATCCATATCGTCCGCATATTCATGCGCTTGATCTTGCGGCTTCGGGCCAGGGGCCTTGCCGTGCTAGGATTAGGGGCGAATCAGCTGCAATAAACGAGAGGATTAGTGGATGGAGCAGTTCATCGGCACCAAGCCGGTGGCGGAGAAGCAGCGCTTCGACGTCGCCCGCCTGGAAACGTACTTGCGCGCGCACGTGGAAGGCTTCTCCGGCACGCTCGAGGTCGAGCAGTTCAAGGGTGGCCAGTCCAATCCGACTTATCGCCTCTCGGCCGGCGGCAAGCGCTATGCAATGCGTGCCAAGCCCGGCCCGGCGGCCAAGCTGCTGCCCTCCGCGCATGCCGTGGACCGCGAGTTCCGCGTAATCAGCGCGCTGGGCAAGACCGACATCCCGGTACCCAGGACCTATGCGCTGTGCGAGGACGAGGACGTGATCGGGCGCGCGTTCTACATCATGGATTGCGTCGAAGGCCGCGTGCTGTGGGATCAGGCGCTGCCGGGCATGAGCAAGGCAGAGCGCGGCGCGATCTACGACGAAATGAACCGCGTGATCGCCGCGCTGCACCGCGTCGATTACGCCGCCATCGGGCTTGCCGATTACGGCAAGCCCGGCAACTATTTCGCGCGCCAGATCGGGCG
>DATKUQ010000002.1:0-2165 GCA_035530495.1 Burkholderiales bacterium | reverse complement strand
CAGCATGCACTTCATCGACGTCAACGCCGCCGCCTGCGCCATGCTCGGCCTGACGCGCGAGGAAATAATGGCGCTGGGGCCCGAGGGCGTACTGTCGACGCCGCGCGAAGAGCTTGCATGCATTTACGATGTCGTGATCTCCGGCGGCGCGACGAAGCCGATCGAAGTTTTGCGCCAGCGCAGCAACGGCACGCAAGCCTGGGTCGAAATCCGGCGCCGGGCCCAGCGTTCTGGAGAAGCCTGGATCATTGTGACGGTAGCCCGCGACATCACTGAGCGCAAGAGCGGCGAGGCGCAACTGCGCCTCGCCGCGAAGGTATTCGATCATACCCAGGAAGCGATCACCATTACCGACGCCGACGCCAATATTCTCAGCGTGAATCGGCGCTTTAGCGAAATCACCGGCTATAGCGCCGACGAAGTCCTCGGCCGCAATCCACGTATCCTCAGCTCGGGGCGGCAGGGCGGCGAATTCTACCGATCCATGTGGGCGTCCATCCGTGCGCAGGGATACTGGTCAGGCGAGATCTGGAACCGGCACAAGGACGGGCACGTGTTCGCGGAGTGGCTGTCGATCAGCGCGGTACGCGACGATCGCGGCGAGGTGATCAATTACATCGCGGTATTCGTGGACATTTCGCAGCGGATTGCGATGGAGGCAGCGCTGCGCGCTTCGGAGGAAAAATTCGCCAAGGCATTCCATTCGAGCCCGATGTTCGTCGCCATCGGCACCCTCGTAGAGGGCCGCTTCATCGATGTCAACGAAGGCTTTCTCGACGGGACCGGGCACAGCCCCGAGGAAGTCATCGGCAGCACCTCCCTCGACATCGGCTTGTGGAAGACTCCCGGCGAGCGCCAGTGCGCGGTCGACGCCATGCTTGAGAACGGCCGCCTCAGCCGTTTCGAAGCGGAACTATGCAAGAAATCCGGGGAATCGATGATTTGCGAGATCTGGGCCGAGCCGATCGAAATCGAGGCAGAGCAGTGCATCATCTGGGTCGCCAACGACGTCACGCAGCACAAGAAGGCCGAAATGGAAATCTGCCAACTCAACGCCGAGCTGGAGCAGCGCGTAGCGGCGCGCACCAAGGCGCTGGAGCAGGCCAACGCCGAACTGGAAGCCTTTTCCTATACCGTGTCCCACGACCTGCGCGCGCCGCTGCGGGCGATCCACGGCTTCAGCCGTTTGCTGGACGAGCAGTACGCCGGCCAAATCGACGAACAGGGTCGGGACATGCTCAGGCGCGTGGGCGCCGGCACCCGGAAAATGGGGCAGCTCATCGATGACCTGCTGAAGCTGTCGCGCATATCGCGCCAGGCGATGCACGTGGAGCCGCTCGACCTGTCGGTGCTGGCGTGGGAGGTTATCGGGGATTTGCAGGCCGATACCCCGGAACGACGGGTCGCGTGGGTGATTGCGCCGCAGGCGCCGGCTGTGGGCGATCCGGGCCTGTTGCGTGTGGTGCTGCAAAACCTGATCGGCAATGCCTGGAAATACAGTTCGCGCCGTGACGATGCGCGCATCGAGTTCGGCGTAGACGATAAGGACGGCCGCACGGTTTATTTCGTGCGCGACAACGGCGCCGGCTTCGACATGGCGCACGCGAAAAACCTGTTCCGCGCGTTTCAGCGGCTGCATTCGGCGGTGGAATTCCCCGGCTCGGGCATCGGCCTCGCCACGGTCGCGCGCATCGTCCAGCGCCATGGCGGGGACGCGTGGGGAGAGGGCCGCGTCGGCGAAGGCGCGAGCTTCTATTTCGTGCTCTGAGCCAGGACAGCGGCAACGTCATGCGCTGAGCAATAGTGCAGCGCCCTGGGCGCGGCGCTCCGCTTGCGCAAGGTGCTCCAGGAACCTCGGCCAGCTGATGCCCATGCGCGTCCAGGTAACGGCGTCGAACTGCGGCACCAATTCGTTGTCGTCCCCGGCCAGGTCGAGCGCGTGCGCGGCCACGTCGGCGACATGGATCAGCCCGGCCAGGTCCGGCTTGCCGCCGGGCGCGGCTGGGTCCGCGGTGCAATGGTGGGCGGCGACTGCCTGCTGGATGACCGGCGCGAACTTCCAGCGCTCGGTGAGCGCGCCGCCGATGGCGGCGTGGTCCAGTCCCAGAACTTGGCGCTCCGCCTCGATCGGGTAGCAATCGTGCGCTGCGCGGTATTCGGCCACG
>DATKUQ010000001.1:0-8550 GCA_035530495.1 Burkholderiales bacterium | reverse complement strand
CCAAGGCGTGAGCGATCACCTGGAGGGCCTGCTCGCCAATGGTCGCCTCAATCTCAGTTTGCTGTTCGAGCGCGAAAATCCGGCACGCCACATCGAGGAACGGCATCTCCTCGTAGAAGATTTGTTTCTCGTTACGCCGCGCAGAAAAGGCCCGACTGGGGTCGCCAGGCAAACCATCACGCTGGCCGAAGCGGCGCGGCAGGAACTCATCCTGCCGGGGCCGGCGAATACGACGCGGCGCATCGTGGAGCGTGCATTCCTGAAGGCCGGCCAGCCGCTCAAGCTGCTTGCCGAAGTGGATGCGCCATGGACCACGAAATCGATGGTGAGCGCGGGCTTGGGCGCAGCGATCCTGTCGCGCTCCGCCCTGTATCCGGAAAGCGACTCCCCCGGACTATGCGTGCAGCGCATCAGCCGGCCATCGCTCAGCCGTGCCCTCAATCTCTGCACCTTGCGCAGCGAGCCGCTCGGGCGCGCCGCGGCGCTGGTGCGCGATATCCTCGATCAGTTGGTGCGCGACATGGTGCGCGATGGCATTTGGCAGGGGGCGGCGCTCGGTGCTTAGCCATGCTGGCAAGTTATACCGGCAGGCCTAATGCCTATTTCCGCGGCATGAGGCGTAAATGTAGGATGCGGCAAGCCTCCTTTTTTCCGATCGAAAGTCCGCACACTTGGCAGATCACACCAAAGACATTGGCCAGACAGCAAGGGCGCGTCAAGCGCCTCGGGTCGGCTTGACGAAGCAGGGAGATCGCGCGTCCCTGCCATCCGTCGATCGCTTGATCAGCTCTGCCGAAGGGGCGCAACTTGCCGAACGCTACGGCCGGACGCTGCTGCTCGAAGCGGTGCGCGGCGTGCTGGCCGGGGAGCGGACGCGCCTTGCGGCCGACGCGAACGCCCGGTGTCCGGCAGACGATGTACTTGCAGCCGCCTGCGCCTCCAGGATCGAGGCGCTGCTGCGGCCGTCCTTGCGCGCGGTGTTCAATCTCAGCGGCACCGTGCTGCACACCAACCTCGGACGCGCGCTGCTGCCCGAAGCCGCCGTTGCGGCCGCCGTCGACGCGATGGCACGTCCGGTCAATCTCGAATACGACGTGGACGGCGCGGCCCGCGGCGAGCGTGACAGCCATGTCGAAGCCTGGCTGACCCGGCTGACGGGCGCCGAGGCCGCCGTTGTCGTCAACAACAACGCGGCCGCCGTGTATCTCGCGCTTTACGCATTGGCGCGCCGCAGGGAGGTTCTCGTATCGCGCGGCGAACTGGTCGAAATCGGCGGCTCGTTCCGCATTCCGGACATCATGGCCAGCGCCGGCTGCAAGCTGCGTGAAGTGGGCACCACCAACCGGACACACCCGCAGGATTTCGTGCGCGCCATCGGAACAAGCACCGGCGCGATCATGAAGGTCCACACGAGCAACTATGCGATTCACGGATTCACCGCGTCGGTTGCGGAATCCGAACTCGCGGCCATCGCCCGGCAGCATGCATTGCCCCTGATCAACGACCTGGGCTCCGGCACCTTGGTCGACCTGGAGGCGTTCGGGCTTCCGCACGAGCCGACGCCGCGGGAGGCGATCGCCAACGGCGCGGATGTCGTTACGTTCAGCGGCGACAAATTGCTGGGCGGCCCGCAATGCGGGCTGATCGTCGGACGGCACGACCTGATCGCGAAAATCAGGCGAAATCCGATGAGGCGCGCACTGCGCCTCGACAAGATCCGGCTCGCCGCGCTAGAGGCGGTCCTGCGCCTGTATGCCCGCCCTGAAAGGCTTACGCGAGACCTCCCCACCCTGCGCATGCTCACCCGGCCGCAAGTCGAGATCCGGAACCAGGCGGCGGGCATTCTGCCCATGATCGCAAAAGCCACTGCCGGGCTGGCAACGGCCCGGATCGTCGACTGCATGAGCCAGATCGGCAGTGGCGCGCTACCGGTGGATACCTTACCCAGCGCCGGAATCGCCCTGACCCCGCGCGGCAAGCGCCGCAGCGGCGCGGCAGACGCGCTGGCTGCGGCTTTTCGCGCTCTGCCGGTGCCGGTGATCGGCCGCATCAGCGAGGGGGAGCTAATCCTGGATCTGCGCTGCCTCAGCGATGAACAGGCGTTCGTAAGCCAACTGCACCAGCTCGCGCTGCCACAGGGCGCGCCATGATAGTCGCGACCGCCGGCCATATCGATCATGGCAAGACGACCCTGGTCAGAGCCTTGACCGGGGTCGACACCGACCGCCTGCCGGAGGAAAAGGCACGCGGCATTTCGATCGACCTCGGCTTCGCCTACTGGCGCACTCCCGGAGACGGCCTCACGGTCGGATTCGTGGATGTGCCGGGCCACGAGCGCTTCGTGCGCAATATGCTGGCCGGCGTCTGCGGCATCGACTACGTCATGCTGGTGGTCGCCGCCGACGACGGCGTGATGCCGCAGACCGTCGAACACCTGCAGATCATCGAACTCCTGTCGGTGAAAAGCGGCCTTGCGCTGATCACCAAGATCGACCGAAGCTCGCCGCAACGTACAGAGGAGGTGGCTGCAAGCGTGAAGGAACTGCTTGCTTCGACCGGCCTCGCCGCTATCGATGTGGTGCCGGTTTCGGCGCTGTCCGGAAGCGGCATGGACAGGGTGCGCGCGGCGCTGGCCGACGCTGCAAGGACGTTGCACCACCAGGGACAGCAGGGGCGGCGGTTCCGGTTTGCCATCGATCGCGTTTTCACCGTGGCGGGAAGCGGTACCGTGGCTACGGGAACGGTGTTCGCGGGCGCTGCGGGCCCCGGGGACAAGCTGACGCTCTCGCCCGCCGGCGTCGAAGTCCGCGTGCGCACCATCCAGAAGGACGGGAAAGTGGCGGCTCAGGCGGCCGCTGGCGAGCGCTGCGCCCTCAATCTGTCCGGCGTCGAGGTCGCCGATGCGGGACGCGGGGATTGGCTGGTAGCTCCCGCGCTGCACGCGCCGACGCAGCGCCTCGACGTGCGCCTGCAGCTGCTCGGATCGGAAACCCGCCCGCTGAAGCATTGGACCCCCGTACACCTGCACCACGGCGCGAAAGACGTGACCGCGCGGATTTCGATCCGGCGCGGCGCCGAGATCCGGCCGGGAGAATCGGCGCTGGCGCAATTGATCGTCGACAAACCCATCGCTGCGCTGAACGGCGATCGCTTCATCGTGCGCGACCAGTCGGCGTTGCGCACCATAGGCGGCGGCGCGGTCATCGACCCGTTCGCGCCGCCCCGGCGCCGCGATCCGGAACTGCGCGCCTCCCAGTTGCGAGCGCTCGAAACCGCAGACCCACAGGATGCTCTGGGCGCGCTGCTTGCATGCTCGCCCTCCGGCGTGAACCTGTCATGGTTCGCGCGCATTTTCAATCTGGATGACGAACACCTGGCGGCGCTCGTGCGAAGCCACGACCTCGTGGTCGTGGGCAAGGAGCTTCGCACCGGTCTATCGCGCGCGAGCGTCGAGACGGTGAATGCGTCCGTTCGCGACGCGCTGACCCGGTTTCATGGAGCGACGCCGCGCGCGCTCGGCATGGAGATTGCCGTGCTTCGGCGCGCATGCGCCCCCCAACTCGCCGCGGAAACGTTTGCCTTCCTGCTGCGTCTGCTTGCGGACGAAAGGCAGATCGAGCTAAAGGGTTCAATCGCCAATCTGCCCCAGCATGTAGCCACCGACAATCCGGCGGACGAAAGTCTGTGGCGGCGGGTGCGCCCTGTGCTCGACGGCGCGGGATTCAACGGCTTGACGACTGCTGAACTCGCGACGGCCGCGAAAATCAGGGAGCCGATGCTGAAGGATTTTCTGCATCGCAAGGCAAAAACCGGGGAACTCGTCCGCGTCACGCCGGAACGCTTCTACCTGCGCGCTACCTTGGCGCAGTTCGCGGCTATCGCCGAGTCCGTGTTTCGCGTTGCGCCCGAAGGCAGATTCAGCGCCGCCCAAGTACGGGACCGCACCGATATCGGGCGCACGCGGGCGATCCAGATCCTCGAATGCTTCGACCGGCTCGGCATCACCCAGCGCATCGGCGACCTGCGTGTAATCCGCAGGGACTTCGTGCCTATCCTCGGCCCGTCCGCGCAACAGCGATCCAAGGCGTAGTTCCCGCATTCAGGCTTATCGTTCATGTCAAAAACTCACGATCTCATCGTCATCGGCACCGGCGTTACCGGGCTGAGCGCAGCCAGGCAGGCTCTGGAAAGCGGCTTGTCCACGCTTACGCTGGAAAGTATGCTCTACGGCGGCCTGGTCACCAACATCAACGAGCTCGATGGGGAGATCCAGGGGTCGGGAATCGATCTTGCGGCAAGCCTCATGATGAAGGTCCGCAAGCTCGGTGGAGAGCATCTCCCGGCGAGCGCAACGTCGCTGGCAGCGGACGCAGACTGCATCGTCGTGCATAGCGACGCCGGCGCGCACCGTGCCAGCGCTGTCATCATCGCCTCCGGCGCGAAGCTCAGGCGCCTGGGAGTGCCGGGAGAAAGCGAGTTCGAGGACAAGGGCGTTTCACACTGCGCGGATTGCGACGGTCCGTATTACAAGGATCATGACGTGGTCGTGGTCGGGGGCGGAGATTCGGCGCTGCAGGAGGCGTTGGTTCTGAGCGAATATGCGCAACGGGTTCACCTGGTGCATCGCGGCGAAACCTTCAGCGCGCGCAAGCATCTGGCAGACCGGATCCCCGGGCATGCGAACATATCGGTCCATTGGCGCACCAGCGTCGAAGCGGTGCTCGGTGGCGACTGCGTGCAGGCGGTGCGGGTGCGCGGGCTCGATGGCGGGGCGACGGACGAGATCGCCTGCGCCGGCTTTTTCGCCTACGTCGGCCTCGAACCTGCCTGCGGCTTCGTCCCCGATGCCGTCTTGCGCGACCGCGACGGGTCCCTGTTGACGGATGCCGGACTGCGCACGGCCATGCCGGGTGTATTTGCGGCGGGGGCCGTGCGCTCGGGCTACGGCGGCTTGCTCGCGGATGCAGTAGCGGAAGGTATTGCTGCGGCGAAGTCGGCCGCGGCATTGATCCGCCCATGAAGACTCAGTCGAGTTCGCGCAAAGGTGCCAGCAGCAAGTTGGCCTTGGCGACGGCCGAGATGACGCCTCAATGGAAGAGAATCGCGCCCGGTGGTGCGGCCGGACTTCAAACCCGGTGTGGGCCATTTGATGGTCCTGTGTGGGTTCGACTCCCACTCTCTTCCGCCATAGACGCGGCCCCGATTCACCCGGTGCCAGCACCGGCAATTTACCAGAGGGCACATGAGCAAGATTCTTGACGGGGTCGTTGTTTTGGATCTGACGCGGTTTTTCTCCGGCCCGCAATGCACCTTGCTGCTTGCGGCAATGGGCGCCGAGGTCATCAAGATCGACGATCCGAAAGGCGGGGATCCGACCGCGTTCGCTCCGCCGTATGACGGCCCCGGGGGAGTCTCGTTCGAACGGCGTTCCGATAAAGACATGGGACTCGCCTATTTGAAGCGCGCCAGAGGCAAGAAATCCGTCACGCTCGACCTCAAATCGGACCAGGGTCGCAGGATCTTTCTCGATCTGGTGGCGAAGGCAGACGTGGTCGTCGAGAACTTCCGTTGCGGCGTGGCAAGCCGGCTCGGAGTCGACTACGCCGCGCTGCGGCAAGCAAACCCGGAGATCATCTACTGCGCGCTCACCGGCTATGGTTCGAGCGGGTCCGCGAAGAACGACAAGGCATACGACCTGATGGTGCAGGCGGCCGTCGGCCTCATGAGCATGACCGGCCAGCCGGGCGAGCCGCCGGTCAAGACGGCCTCGGCGCTCTCCGACGCGATCTCCGGCGTTTTCGCCGCACACGGCATCGTCGCGGCGCTGCTGCACCGCGAACGCACCGGCGAAGGCCAGGCCATCGATGTGGCCATGTCCGACAGCCTGTTCTCCCTGATTTTCGACGAGCCCATCGACTGCTATGAGCGCCTGAACCTCGCGCCCCGGCAGGGAAACCGGATCATGCGCTTTTCGCCGTTCAACGTGTTCCAGGCGAGCGACGGCTGGGTAGCGATAGGCGCGGCCACGCACAGCGAATGGCTGGCGCTGCTCGAAGCGATGGGACGTTCCGACCTGAAGGACGATGCGAACATGATGCAAATCGGCTGGCGCATCGTCCATAACGCGGAGGTCGACGCAGTGGTGACGCAATGGACGGCGTCGCGCACCAAGGATGCGATCGTCGAAGCGCTTGCCAGTGCGGGCATTGCGTGCAGCCCGGTTCGATCGGCCGACGAAGTCATGCGTTGGCCGCAATTGCTGGAGCGCGAAATGATTGTCCGGCTGGTGAATCCGCTGACCGGGACGTCCGCCGCGGCTTCGGCGCCGGGCTTTCCGATCAAGTTCAGCCGCACACCCGCGGGCTACGACAGCCCGGCACCGGTACCCGGTGCGCACAGCGAAGAAATCTTCGCACGTTATGCGAACCTGTCGGCAGCAGACGTGCGGCGACTGAGGGGCGAAGGTATCATATGACCAAGACGGAGGATTTCCCGAGTGAGCAACCAATGAGCAGCACCGCAGGATTCGCGAGCGCAGTTTTGGAAGTCGCCGACGCGGCCGAGGCCAATGAATTGTTCCAGCGCAACGGCTGGACGGATGGCCTGCCCGTGGTGCCGCCGACCGAAGACGCCGTGGCGCGCTTTCTCGATGCGGCGGGCTTGGCGGCAAGCGACGTCATCGGCGTCGAGCCGGTACGCCGGCGCAGCATCAGCGCCGAGAAGGTTGCGATTGCGGCGGTGATGGCGGGTTGTCTGCCCGAGTACTTTCCGGTCAGCATCGCGATCATCAAAGCGATGTGCAAGCCGGAGTACGCCTTGCACGGCAGCACGGCCAGCACCGGGGGCAGCGCGCCGTTCATCGTCGTCAACGGACCGATCCGTCTCAGGATCGGAATGAATACGACGCACAACGCCTTGGGCAACGCGGCGCGCGCGAACGCGACCATCGGCCGCAGCGTGCGCCTGGTTCTGTTGAATGTCCTGGGCGGCTTTCCGGGGCAGCTCGACCGATCGACGCTGGGCCATCCGGGCAAGTTCACATTCTGCGTGGCCGAGGACGAGGAGGACTCCAGCTGGCTGCCTCTGTCGGTCGAACGCGGGATCCCGGCAGGCACGTCCGCAGTAACCTCCTTGCAGGTCCAATCTCCGCACCAGATCATGAACGAGTGGACCCACGATCCGAAGGAGATCCTCGACACCTACGCGTCCGCGATCCGCAACAACATGCTGACTTATTCGATCTGGGAGGGAAACTACGCCTTCGTGATTCCCAAGCAGCATCGCGAGATCTTTGCCGCGGCCGGCTGGAGCAAGCAGAATATTCGCGAATACGTGTTCGAAGTCGCCCGGGTGAAACGCGGCGATTGGCGCACGGTGGGCAAGGCTGCCGTTGCCGGGCGCAAGGACGAGGAAAAGGTTTACCGCGCGCTGCGCAGCCCCGACGACCTGCTCGTCGTGGCCGCTGGCGGGCCCGCCGGAGGCTTCGGCGCGATCATTCCGCCCTGGTACGGCAAGAAATCGCTTGCCGTTACCGAACCTATAGACGTTTGACCACAGTCCACAAGGAGAAGCAAGCCATGACACTCAGAGTTCTGGATCCGCGGCAGGCACCGCAAGGCGAAGCGATGCGCATGGCCTCGGCGCTGCCGTCGCTCGACGGCGCAGTCGTCGGCATGATCGACAACGCCAAGATCGGCACCGAGCGGCTGTTCGATTTCGTCGAGGAAATCCTGCGCAAGGAGCACGGTGTTCGCGAATTCATTCGCCGACGCAAACCGGACGCTTCGCGCCCGGTGCCTCCCCAGATGCTGGCGGAGATGAGCGGAGCGGACGCCGTCCTCTCCGCGATCGGCGACTGAGGGAGTTGCTCGTCGTGCAGTCTGCACGACGCCATTGAAGCCGAGCGGCTGGGCATTCCGGCCGTCGCCATTATCACCGACCGCTTCTTGACGAGCGCGGAACTGGTGGGCGAACTGAACGGCTTGCCGGGTTACCCGTTTGCGGTAATTGGCCACCCTGTCGCCAACAACGACGACGCGGCGCTACGCCTGAAGGCTCAGGAAGCAGTGAATCAGATCCTTCCTCTGCTGGTGGAACGCAAGGTGTAGGCGTCAAACTGCCACAGCGACAACGCAGGCTCCTCTCGCAGGGAAGGGAGCCTGCGTGGCCAGGTTCCATCGACCCCGGACCGAATGTTCTTTAACGGCCGCGCGCCTCGATGCCCAAGAAGGCGCAGCGGCTCGCTTGGCGAAATTGACGGCAAACAGAGTGATCGAGCGAGCTTCGCCGAGAATCTGCTTATTGGGAGCAAGGTGCCGGATGACTTCTAATGAACTGAAAGACAAGATCAAGCTTGTCATGTTTGACCAGTACGGAACCGTCGTCGATATGCAGGGCGATTTGACTGCAGTCGTCACCCCATATCTGAGGGACAAGGGATGGAAAGGCAATCCTGGCTCTTTCGTCACGTGGTGGCGCCGTACTCACTTTGAAAATTCGATGATCGACGCATTGCTCCACAAAGAACACACGCCGTATCGAGAGATTGGC